>JBGTIE010000366.1:0-4154 GCA_041745855.1 Lysobacterales bacterium
CCACAACAGCCAGACCTGCGCCTGCGGCGCCCATTCGGCCGGCATCGCATAGCCATCGGCCAACGGCGTGCCGGCGAGCAGTCGGCTCATGGGGCGGGACCTGGAAGTAAGGAGGGCGGATGGTAGCGCGGAGAGCAGGGCGCAGGGCATAGGGGGGCACAGGGCACAGGCGGGCACAGGGCACAGGGCACAGGGCCCAGGGCCCAGGGCCCGGGCGCGATTCACACTGATGCAGCGATGCGAAGCCGGGAGTCGGGGTCGGGGTCGGAATCGGAATCGGAATCGGAATCGGAATCGGGGTCGGAATCGGAATCGGAATCGAGAGCGCCATAGGGTTTGGCGATCAACGACTAGCCCTGCACCGGGCAGTCACCAACAACTTCGTCAGGGAGTACCACCGCACTCGACCAGATCGTGGCAATGCCGACAACGCTGGGGCGGCGTGGCTACAAGGGCTCGGGCAGGCAGTCGGATACGACGGGCAAGGATCGATTCCGATACCGATTCCGACCCCGACCCCGAGGTGGGTTCTCTGGCGGTAGAGAATCAGGCATTGATGAGAGCCGCTTCTGCATCAGTTTGAATCGGCCCTGGGCCCTGGGCCCTTGATCAAACGGAGCCTTCAATACACCAGCTCAACGCTCCCCCGACTGCAACGGCTCTTCCAGCGCCAGGCTGTAATGCCAATTGGCATCCTGGGACCAGCCCAGCGATTCGTACAGGGCCTGGGCGCTGCGGTTGTCGGCGCTGGTCTCCAGTTGCAGCCGCAGTGCGCCGAGCTGACGACCGTGGCGGTGGGCGGCCTCCATCAGCGAGCGCGCCACCCCGCGGCGTCGGGCTGCTGGTGCGACGTACAGATCATTGAGGACAAATACCGGCGCCAGCGACACCGACGAGAAGCTCGGATAGAGCTGGACAAACCCGAGCCCGTCGCCGTCTTCATCGATCGCCAGCAGCATCATCGATTGCAGCTGCAGCATGCGCTCACGCAGAAACTGGCGCGCGCCGACCGGATCGCCGGGCTTGCCATAGAAGCGGCGATACTCGTCGAACAAGCGGGCCAGTTGGTCGAGGTGCTCGGCCCCGGCGTGAACGATCTGGAAGCGCATCGACGGGCTCAGCGCGTAAGCGGCTTGTAGCGCAGCCGGTGTGGCTGATCGGCTTCGGCGCCGAGGCGCTCGTGGCGGTCTTCTTCGTACTCGCTCCAGTTGCCGTGGTGGAACACGACCCGGCTGTCGCCCTCGAAGGCCAGGATATGGGTCGCGACGCGATCCAGGAACCAGCGATCATGGCTGATCACCAGCGCGCAGCCGGGGAAGGCGAGCAGCGCCTCTTCCAGCGCGCGCAGGGTCTCGATGTCCAGATCATTGGACGGCTCGTCGAGCAGCAGCACGTTGCCACCGGAGAGCAGCGTCTTGGCCATGTGCAATCGACCACGCTCACCACCGGACAGCTGGCCGACACGTTTCTGCTGTTCCTGGCCGCGGAAATTGAAGCGGCCCAGATAGGCGCGCGACTGGATCTCGACCTTGCCGATGGTCAGGATGTCCTGGCCGCCGGAAATCGCCTGCCAGACGGTCAGATCGTTCTCGAGCGCGGCACGGGACTGGTCGACATAGGCCAGTTCCACCGTTGGTCCGACCCGAATCGTGCCCGAATCGGGTTGCTCCTGACCGGTGATCATGCGGAACAGGGTCGATTTGCCGGCGCCGTTCGGACCGCAGATGCCGATGATCGCGCCCGGCGGCACGGCCATGTTCAGATCATCGATCAGCAGCCGGTCGCCGTAGCCCTTGCTGACGCCCTTGAACTCGATCACCAGATCGCCCAGCCGCGGGCCGGGCGGAATGTAGATCTCGTTGGTCTCGTTGCGCGATTGGTACTCGACGCTGTTGAGTTCCTCGAAGCGGTTCAGGCGCGCCTTGCTCTTCTGGCCGCGACCCTTGGCGTTCTTGCGCACCCATTCCAGCTCGGAGGCCAGCGCCTTGCGCCGACCCTTCTCGGAGGCCTCTTCCTGGCGCAGTCGATCGTCCTTCTGCTGCAGCCAGGACGAGTAATTGCCCTTCCACGGAATGCCGCGACCGCGGTCCAGCTCCAGGATCCACTCAGCCGCATTGTCGAGGAAGTAACGGTCATGGGTGACCGCCACCACGGTGCCCGGGTACTGGTGCAGGAAGTGCTCCAGCCAGGCCACTGATTCGGCGTCCAGATGGTTGGTGGGCTCGTCCAGCAGCAGCATGTCAGGCTTGCTGATCAGCAGCCGGCACAACGCGACCCGGCGCTTCTCGCCGCCGGACAGGTTCTTGATGTCGGCGTCCCACGGCGGCAGTCGCAGCGCATCGGCGGCGATCTCCAGTTGCAGCTCCAGATTGTGGCCGTCACCGGCCTGCAGGATCGCCTCCAGCCGCGCCTGCTCGGCGGCGAGCGCGTCAAAGTCGGCGTCCGGCTCGGCATAGGCAGCATAGACCTCGTCCAGCCGCGCCTGCGCATTGACGATGTCGGCCAGTCCCCCCTCGACCGCCTCGCGCACGGTCTGGGTGTCGTCCAGCTCAGGCTCCTGTGCCAGATAACCGATGTTGATATCCGGCTGCGGCCGCGCCTCACCCTGGAAATCCTGGTCCACGCCCGCCATGATCCGCAACACCGTCGACTTGCCCGAGCCGTTGATGCCGAGCAGGCCGATCTTGGCGCCGGGGAAGAAGGACAGCGAGATATCCTTGATGATCTCGCGCTTCGGAGGCACGGTCTTGCTGACCCCGATCATCGTGTAGATGTACTGCATGGCGACGGCCCTGATAAAGGTGGAGATCGACCGAAGTCGAAAGCCGCCCAGCATAGCAGCTGTGGATTGCGGGCGTGGTTTCGGGATTGGG
The DNA here is from genome assembly GCA_041745855.1 of Lysobacterales bacterium. GTDB lineage: Bacteria > Pseudomonadota > Gammaproteobacteria > Xanthomonadales > SZUA-5 > JAWLAT01. The sequence continues at coordinate 2,874 of JBGTIE010000366.1, forward strand.
GGGTTCGGCGGTTGAGCGAGCCAATCTGATGCAGGTCTGGGCGCCAGGACGTAAGCGAAGCCCATGTTGGCGGAGGTGATACGCAAGAGCGATTAAGAGCAGTTCACCACAAAGGACACAAAGGACACAAAGGAAGAGCTTTGGTCACCCATGCCTCGCCGGGCACAGCCGCAGTTCCTGAGCGTGTTCGCCGAGTTGCGCCATTTCCCGACGGTTTCTTCCGCTCTGCTCTCCTTCGTGTCCTTCGTGTCCTTTGTGGTCAATCAGCTCTTCAGCGCTTCCGCTCTCAGCCGAAAATCCTTGCGCTACCCCACCCATTGCATGTATAAAGCGCGGCTCTGTGCGGCGTTGTCGCCGCGATCGCTCACATCAATGAGGTGCGCCATGGCGCGAGTGTGTCAGATCACGGGCAAGCGCCCGCGCGTTGGGAACAACGTCTCCCACGCCAACAACAGGACCCGTCGTCGCTATCTGCCGAATCTGCAGTGGCACCGCTTCTGGGTCGCGAGCGAGAACCGATTCATCCGTCTGCGGGTATCCACTGCGGCGCTGCGCACGATCGACAAGAACGGCATTGACAGCGTTCTGGCCGATCTGCGGGCGAATGGCGGCAAGGTTTAAGGAGCATTCCCATGCGCGACAAGATTCGTCTGACCTCCACCGCCGGTACCGGCCACTTCTACACCACCGACAAGAACAAGAAGAGCACGCCCAACAAGCTCGAGTTCAAGAAGTACGATCCGGTGGTTCGCAAGCATGTGATCTACAAGGAAGCCAAGATCAAGTAAGCTTGGTGCGCTTGATGATCTACCCCGATACGCCCTGCCCGAACCAAAACAACTATTAGAAATACCGACCCGCCCTCGTGGCGGGTTTTTTCTGCCTGCTGCCCAGGCTGCGGCGCGCGGCGTACTACGACATCGCCAGCCGTGGGCCGGGCCGACCCTATGCTGCAGCGCAGCATCCATGGCACCATGCGGACATGGCCGACACTCCTACTCCCGTCCGGGCGACTGCGCCGATGAACGAGATCGATCGTCAGTATCTGCATGCCGTGCTGACCGCGCGGGTCTACGAACTGGCGATCGAGACCGCGCTGCAAGGCATGCCACGATTGTCCCGTCGGCTCGGTGTCGAGCTCAAGCTCAAGCGCGAGGATACCCAGCCGGTGTTCTCCTTCAAGCTGCGCGGGGCCGTCAACAAGCTGGCCCAACTGCCGCCCGAAGTACTGGCCCGCGGCGTGATCGCGGTGTCGGCCGGCAACCACGCGCAGGGCGTGGC
>JBGTIE010000367.1:0-2906 GCA_041745855.1 Lysobacterales bacterium
AGGGCCCAGGGCCCAGAAGAGCCGCGGCGGAGCGCGTAGGATGCCGGTGAGCTCCAAGAAGGGCCCTGCCCTCCGGGCCCTTGCTCTGCACTTGATCTACTGGGCCCTGTGCCCTGAGCCCTGGGCCCTGCTCTACTGTGCCCTGAGCCCTGATCCCTGAGCCCTGGGCCCTGCTCTACTATGCCCTGTGCCCTGTGCCCTGTGCCCTGGGCCCTGCTCTACTGCTCTCTTGTCCCCCGCACCGCCGCTCCAGCGTTAAACTGCGTATACGGTCCGAGCGATGCCGGGGCAGCTGGATTGCGGGGGAAATCATCATGCAACGATCGATATCATGGGCCGCGCGGGCGGTTTTCGGGCTGTTTCTGCCGGCAACGCTGTTGGCTGCCGAACCATTCCAGCGCCTGCCACTGCTCGAGGCGAGCCTGAGCTCGCAGGTGGCTTGCGCTGACCCCAAGTCCGAGCAAAGCGCCTGCACGACTTTCAAGAGTGGGACCCCGTTGACCCTGCCGCCAGGCAGCTTTCTTCCGATCTACGTCGACATGCCTTCGAATGTCAGCGCGGTCGTGGTGACGGTGCAGAGCGCGGCGCCGGATGTGGACCTGCTGGTCCGGCAGGGCTCGCCGCACACTGCCACCACGCTGACCGGGCTGATGGAGCAGTCGGCCTATGTGGTCGCTACCCCCGGCGGCAATGAGCAGATCAGCTTCGATCGCAACTCGCCTGTGCCGCTGACCCCCGGCCGTTGGTGGATGACCGCGCTCAACACCGGTGCCAGCAGCGCCAGCGTGACCATCAGTATCCAGTTCACGACCAGCGGCGCGCCCTTTCCGCTCGATCCGGGTGGCTCGGGTAGCTGGTTCGAGCCGGCCCGCACCTACCAGGGATTCTTCTTCGAAGTCCTCAACCCCACCACTGCCTTGGCGGTCTGGTTTACCTATGAACCGGATGGGCGGCAAGCTTTCCTGATCGGCACCGGCGCCATCGAAGGCGACCGAGTCACGATTACCGAGTTGCTCAAGACCCGCGGCGGCGTGTTCGGCGCCGGCTTCGATGCGAATCAGGTCGTGCGCGAGGACTGGGGCGACCTGGTCTTCATCTTCGACAGCTGCGGCTCCGGCTACGGCGCCTACCTACCCTCGCAATTGGCGGCCAGCAACGGCTGGCAGGCGGATCAGCTGAACCTGCAACGATTGACCGCGATCGATGCCCTGCCCTGCCCGGTCCCGGCCGGCAAGTCACTGGCCGGCGGCATCAGCGGCGCCTGGTACCCGGCCAGTCGCTCCGGCGAAGGCTGGTTGGTCCAGGCCCTGAGCGCAGATCTGGCCTTCGTCTACTGGTTCTCCTATACACCGCAGGGCGAGCAGGCGTGGTTCGGCAGCACCGGGCCGATCATCGACAACACGATCCTGATCGACCAGGCGCTGCAGCCGCGTGGCGGTCGCTTTGGCCCGGATTACGATCCTGACACGGTCAGCCTCGATCCCTGGGGGGCCTTCGCGCTGAGCTTCACCGACTGCGGCAGCGCGGTCGCGCGCGCGGTCGGTCCGGCCGGCTACGGCGACTACGCCTACACCGATCTGATCCGGCTGACTGCAATCGCCGGCACCGACGGCTGTGGTTTTACCAGCAATGCCTTCGCCGCAACGGGCAGCGTGATCGCGCCACCGGGGAGCTATGTCGATGGCGATCTGAACAATCCCGCCGTACCCAACATCGACAACGACACCCCCAGCCAGGCGCAACAGGTTGGCAATCCTGCACTGATCAGCGGCTTCGCCACGGCCACCCCCACCGGCCGCAGCGGCGATCGCTTCGCCAACGTCAGCGATCCGATCGATGCCTACCAGATGACGATCACCGCCGGCCAGGTGCTGCAACTGCAGATCGCCGACTGGAACGCCAACGCGCCGACCAGCATCGATCTGGACCTGCTGGTGTTTGCCACCAACAACCCGTCGTCGCCCTTGTTCAGCTCGCTCGGCACCGGTCGCAACGAGTTCATCACTGTGCCGACGACCGGCACCTACAACGTGGTCGTACTGGCGGAGGCGGGAGGGTCCAACTACACCCTGTCGGTTTCCAGCGCCGCCCCGCTCGGCAGTGCCAACCTGTCGCTGGAAGCCGAGGTCGTGGCCGATGAGATCATTGTGCGCTTTGACGACGGCGCGGACGGCAAGGCACCGACACGATCGGCCAAGGCCTGGGCAGGGTTGCTCGGATTGGAGGCCAAGCAGGGGGTACCGAATGAACCGATGCTGTTCGCCCTCAGCGCCGAAGCCAAACAGCGCGGCAAGGCCTTGACCACCCTTGGAATATCGAAGGCGCGGCGAGAAGCGGCGAACCTGGGCGAATTCGGCCTGAGCGATGCGCAACGCCAGCGCTGGCAATGGGTGCAGGCGATCAAGGCCCTGCGCGGCCGTGCCGATGTGCGCTATGTCGATCCCAATGGGGTCGCCCACCCCACGGCTATACCGAACGACCCCGGCTACCCGTTGCAGTGGCACTACCCGCAGATCAACCTGCCGCAGGCATGGGACATCACTACCGGCAACGCCGACGTGATCGTCGCGGTGATCGATACCGGCGTGTCGCCTCATGCTGACATGGCAGGCCAGATCCGTACCGATCTGGGCGCCGACCTGATCAGCAGCCCCCTGAACGCCTGCGATGGCGACGGCCCGGACTTCGACGCCACCGATCCGGGTGACGGTCAGGGCTGCGGCGAGCGGAACAGCAGTTCCTTCCACGGCACCCATGTTGCCGGCACCGTGGCGGCCGCGACCAACAACGGCATCGGCGTGGCCGGCATTTCCTGGGGCAGCAAGATCATGCCGGTGCGTGTGCTCGGGCGGCAGGGCGGCAGCTTCTTCGACATCGCCAACGGCATCCGCTGGGCCGGCGGCGCT
>JBGTIE010000368.1:0-1643 GCA_041745855.1 Lysobacterales bacterium
CCAATGGGCCGAAAGCCTGATCGATGACTGGGGCGATGCGCAGGTGCTATGTGCGGCCCACAACAGTTGCCTGCGAGCGGACGAGGTCGAGACACAGGGATTGCGCCAGCTGTTTCGCAGGGCTTTGCAGAAAATGGCCGGGACCCTGCGTTCGCACGAACGGCAATGGGGATAGAAGCATCAGGTGCGCTGACCACGGAGTTTATTGATGGCTTCAAACAGCCTGAAGAATCGGGGTTGATGCCCGCCTTAACGGGCATGGTCGGTTCCATTCAATCTGATTTTCAGGGTGTGAGTGAGCTGGTTTGGGGCGGAACGCGCTGCTTCCGCGGTCGGGTCGGCATTGACAAGTTGGAGAAATTCATGAGGCATATCCAGCGATTGATCGCAGCAGTCTTGCTGGTCTGGGTCGTGTGCTTTATGGCCTCATCAGGGATTGCCGCGACGGACTGCGGTGGACTGCCCGCCCATGATTGCCAATTGCGCGAGGCGCGCGCGTTGAAGGTGCGCTACCTTGGCAACCTGCAGTTTCTGGAGAGCTTGCCGGAGATTCAGGGCCGTGCCGAGCGCGTCAGTGGCAAACGCCTGATCAAGCGCAACCTGTCGGGCCCAACGCGCATCACTGGCAGCGCGCGCATCGATCGTCTGGTCGGGGGAATGCGTCTGAAGCTGACATCGACTCGCGAGGTGCTCCAGTACGGGAAGGAAGCCAGGGTCGAGGGTACGGTGACTGTCGATAGCGGGCGGCTGCGGATCTACAGCCCGGTTGACGTGGATTTCTGGCAGATGGCCGGGTTGTTCATGGATAAACCGGTGCGCAATGTCTCCACGCCTGCTGAGCTGAAGTTAGAGGGATGGCAGGCCATTGACGTCTCACCAGGCATCCCGACCAGATTCAGCGCCACGCTGGTGGCGCTCGCCGGCGATCATGTGCTGATGATCGACGCCGTCGACGGTGAAGCGACCGGGGTGGTTTTCGAGCTCACATCACCGTAGCGGCGCATCGACCCACTGGCGGGCCCCGTAGGCACGGTGAGCTGCGGGAACGATGCCAACTCGGGCGGCACGGTCACCAGCATCGCCACTGGCGCAGGGCTGACCGGCGGGCCGATTACCGACAGCGGGACCATCAGCATCGCCCCTGGAGGCATTGGTGCGACCCAGATCAACGCGACCCACGTGCAACGGCGTGTCACCGCAAGCTGTCCCGTCGGACAGTATCTGAGCGCCTTCAACGAGGATGGCACGGTCGCTTGTGCAGTCGACGCCATCGGTGCGCCGGCGTGGAATTTCGCCGGTAATGCCGGAACCCAGTCGAGGCGACGATTGCCCGAGCCGACGCTGGTGGGAACCTGTCCAGCGCAAGTTACCAGCTGACCGGCGGCTTCCACCGCCCCGCGACGCCCATCGGCCCGTTACCCGATACCGTGTTTGCGAACGGCTTCGAGGATCCATGAACGGCAATCGCACCGACGCATCGCCGCCCGGACAGATAGTCGATCAGCCTCCGCAGCTGTCCGGTGGACCGGCTGGATCGAAGCTCTCGATCACTGCGCTGCGCGGTCGTCCGGTGAGCCAGTTATGCAAGACCTGCAGGGTGGTGTGGCTGGTCTCATCGTCGGAGTCGATCCGGCGTCTGAAAG
>JBGTIE010000369.1:0-6254 GCA_041745855.1 Lysobacterales bacterium
TCAAACCGTGAACGCAACTCCGGATGGGCGTTCAACTTCGCCAAAAGCTCCGCATCACTAAGTCTTTGGGACTTCATTCGCCGCACCCCTCGCTTCCGATCCAGCTGACAAGGTAGCCCACATCAGTTTGACTCGCACCCTCGGCTGACTGAATCGGAGTTGATCGCAAGCCGAAGAACACGTCGCTGCGCGACGGCCCGAGTGCAACTCGGGGTTCCCGGTGAGCTCGGCCCTTGCGAACGGAACCCCGAGTTGTACTCGGGCAGCGAGGCCAGGTGACGCTGGGGGTCGGTTGACTGAATCGGGGTTGATCGCAAGCTGAAGAGCGCGTCGCTGCGCGACGTCCCGAGTGCAACTCGGGGTTCCCGGTTAGGCCGGCGCCAGCGACCGGAACCCCGAGTTGTACTCGGGCAGCAAGGCCGGGCGACGCCGGGGGTTGGTTGACTGAATCGGGGTTGATCGAAAGCTGAAGAGCGCGTCGCTGCGCGACGTCCCGAGTGCAACTCGGGGTTCCCGGTGAGGCCGGCGCCTGCAAACGGAACCCCGAGTTGTACTCGGGCAGCACGGCCAGGTGACGCTGGGGGGTCGGCTGACTGAATCGGAGTTGATCGCAAGCCGAAGAACACGTCGCTGCGCGACGTCCCGAGTGCAACTCGGGGTTCCCGGTGGGGCCGACGTTTGCGAAAGGAACCCCGAGTTGTACTCGGGCAGCACGGCCAGGTGATGCTGGGGGCCAGCTGACTGGATCGGGGTTGATCGAAAGCTGAAGAGCGCGTCGCTGCGCGACGTCCCGAGTGCAACTCGGGGTTCCCGGTCACAAGACTGCCAGCGCCTTGTTGCTGAAGTGGCCGGGAAACTCTGCGGCGATTTCCAGCTTGCGTTCGATGGCCTCCAGGACCGTACTGGCGAAATTGACGCCGGCCATCTCGCTGCAACTGCCCAGATTGCCGGGACTGAACACGTTCACCTCCAGGATCGTGTCGCCGATGATGTCCACGCCCACCAGGAACATGCCGTCCTCGATCAGCCGGGGTCGGATCAACTCGGCGATGCGGAGCTGGCGCTGGGTGATTTTTGCCGGCTTCGCCGTTCCGCCCGCATGGATGTTGCTGCGGATGTCGCCCTTGGCATTGACCCGGCGCATCGCGGCGTACTTTCCGTCGACCTCCAGTGGCCGGCCATTCATCAGGAACAGGCGAATGTCGCCCTGGTCGGCACCTTCCACATAGGCCTGGGCGATCACGTAGCCATCGCGGCTGATGGCTTCGATCATCTGGTTGAGATTGCTGCTGTTGGAGTCGAGCAGGAATACCCCCTGCCCTCCCGAACCCTGCAGCGGCTTCAGGACCACGTTTCCTCCATGTTTGTCTGCAAACTCCCGGATGTCCTGCGGGAAGCGGCTGATCAGTGTTTCGGCGCGCACCGACCGCGGAAAGGATTGCGAATACAGCTTGCTCATCGCTTGCGAAAGAGCGGTCGGGTCGTTCAGCACCAGCACGCCTGCTTCGGCAGCGCGGCGCCCGAACTGGATACCCGCATCCTCCGCCCAGGGACGCTCGATGGCATCTTCGGAAGGATCGTTGCGCAGCATCAGCACGTCGATGTCGACGATCCCGATCATTCGCGTCTGGTCGGCCACACCTTGCACGTCCTTGTAGTACTTGCTAACGGTCCGCGATCGCGCGGCGGCTGGGACGAAGCGCGCGTGGACGCAGAGGTTGTCATTGGGGCACACCACGAAGTCTCCGGGCGTGACATAGCAGACCTCATGACCGCGGCGGGAGGCCTCATGCGCGAGCAACGTCGTCGTGTAGCCCGGATGCTCGGAAGCCATGGCGTTGACGAAAAAGGCGATTCTCATGTCGTGGGTACTCGAAGGAACGCGCTGAGGGGTTCACCGTTGCGAATGCGCTCGATGCAGCGGCGCGCCTCGGGACGGCGCAGGAACTGTGGCGTCGCGGCGGGTTCCCGGAGCATCCCGCGCGCCCGTAGTTCGTGGACCACCGGTACATGTCGCTCGGCAATCTTGCCGAACCAGAACGGGTCCAGTGACTTGCCGGAAGCCACGAAAGCGATCACCTGGTTGATTCCACGCAGGTAAATCGCGTCCTTGGTCAGGCCACCGGAGCGGTACACCCTGGCAACCAGATTGAAAGCGGCCCGCGGCTTGAATCGATGCTCACCGCACAGCAAGCGATAGCAGTCGATGAAGCTCGCGCCGTCGAGCATGCCGGCGACGACCAGTACCCGTGCCGCGAGCAGGCGCATGCGAGCCACGCTGAGTCCGTTCACCGCAAGCTCGGCAAAGACGCCCAGTCCTTCCTGCACCGCTTCGTAATCTGCCAGTCCGGCTCCAAAGATGCTCAGTCCCTGCCGATCGCCGTTGACCCGGGTGAGCAGGTGCACACTGATCTCGTGCTGCAGCAGGGCATCGAGTCGTGAGCGCGGTATGCGCGCAGCGGTGGAAATGAGCAAGGTGGTCCCCGACACCATCAGGCCGGGCGGGATGTCCTCGCGCAGCATCACCCGCGCGGACTCGAAAGCGGGGACCTTGTGGCGGTAGCGGGCCAGCACGGCTTCGGCAGCGGCCTGGATGGCGTGGCAGTCGACCGACGCCCGCTTGCCCCGAGGAGCGCGGTCTGCGCGTTCATCGAGCAGTTCAAGAATGGCACGCGCTTGTTCGAGCAGCGCCGTTTCCACACCGCCGTATTGCAGCAGCGAGGCGTAGCGGAAGCTGGCGCTATTGCGCCGTTGCAGCATCATCAACTGCTGATCGAGTTCGCGCTGCTTTTCGCTGAACAGGGCCTCGAGCACGGGATCCTCGACCGTCTCGATGTCGATCGCGTAGAGCTCGCGCTTGGCGACATCAGGATCGACCGTCAGCGGGCGGTACTGGAACACCGGCTTGGACTGACACTTGCCCGCTCGGAATTGCTGGAAGGCCTCGCTGCTGTTGATGGGCGACAATCCGAGCAGGAAGTCGAAGCTGGCGTTGATCCGGCCGAGTTCCTGGTCGACCTGCAGTGCCATCTGGATGAAGCCGCGGCGCGCAAAGGAACGGTGGAACAGCTTGCGGGAGTGCGCTTCCTGCTCCGGTCCGGCCGTCGCCACGAAAGCTGCCACCGCGCGTAGGAGTGCGTCGTACACCGCAATCTCCAGTTGATGGAAGATTTGCGGATAGATCATCTGATCGCCCGGCACACGATAGATCTGCGGTATTCCGAGCGACAGCCACGATACATAGGAAGCAACGCCCGCCACCGTATCGGGGTAGCTGTCTCCGGCATCCCCGGCCATGCCAACGACAGTCGGTTCGCGAAGCTCGACGCAGATCGATTCGAGAGTGACTTTCAGCTGTTTTGCCGCAGCCTGCGCCGGCGCATCCGGAGAAGCTGCCAGCACGAAGCGGAATGCCGCCAGGCGCGGACTTTCCCGCTGGATTTCCAGGTCCAGTGGCAGGTCATACAGCGAGACCAGCAAGAACCCCGTGTCGCTGACCTGTTGCTGGCGCACGATGGCGGACACATTGGACGCTGCTTCAGCATCGGCGTTGGCGTGGTCTGGCCATACGACATTGGCTGCGCTGATCGTCGCCAGTCGCCTGGCCAGGCTGTGCTCCAGGTCCGAGTGTCGATGCAGCATGAGGAACGGCAACGGGCGGTCGACATGGACGTGGCCACCGGCGGCCAACTTGCGCCGGTAGGATTTCCGATCATCGAGATCGCGCCGCGCGGACAACAATGGCGTTATGTTAGTCATGGTCAGGCGTCAAGAAGGCGTCGACTGACCGTCGCCGCATCATTGATGAAGGCGCGCATCGTGGTCAGGAGCACAGAGTCGGGCTGGCCTGTCCATTCGTCCATGTAGAACTTCTTGAATTCGACAGCGACGGCACAGCCTGTCTTCGGATAGCGCGCGTGTACGAAGCGTGCCAACTCGCCCCTGCCCTGGAATGCGATGTTCTCGCGCACGTCCAGCCGGCGGCCAGCGAAGTCGAACTCCCGCATGGCCTGGATCAGCGGATTCAGCATCGGTGCCCAGAGGGCGCGTGGCATCGAGGCGGTGCCGATGTTGATGTCGGGCGCGAGAGCCTGCAGCGTGGGTGGGGTATTCGGTCCATCACGGCGGTGGTTGTAACTGTGCACATCGAGGAGCACGAAGCGGCCGCAGCTAACGGTTACTTCATCCAGCAGTTGGGCGAGCATGACGTAGAAGGCGCGATGGAGCCGACGTGAGCGCGCTACCACGTCTGGCTGCGGCGAACGGTTCCATACCTTCAGCCCCCAGGACTGCTCGGGAGTGAGGTACACCGCTTCGGCTTCGGCCCGATTGAGATCGAACTCGAAGCGCGACCGCACTGCGATGATGTGCGTGGGCACGTCCTTGATGGCCTGGCCGGTGAACGGATCCTCCTCCCGCAGGCGCTCGGCCGCTGACAACGCCATCAGACGCGACACCTCGGGGCGCAGACCGCTGCCGTCATGGATGGCCGTGGCAACGACGGGCCCATCACCACGCCGCAGAGTCCACCAGGGCGAACTGGCGACCGTAAAGACGGTAGTCGAGCGTGTCACGCCGCGGCCATTGCGGGATGCGACTGTTCATTCGCACGGCGCGCCCAGCGATAGGTGACTTGCGTATGCACCGGTAATCCTTCAGGCCGACCTGTGACCAGGCCCAATGACCGTAGCGCGACGTGCGCGCGCCGACAGTCTTGTTCCGCACGTAACGGCGAACGGACCCCGAGCAAGCGAACAGCGCGTCGCTGCGCGACGTCCCGAGTGCAACTCGGGGTTCCCGGTGAGCTCGGCGCTTGCGAACGGAACCCCGAGTTGTACTCGGGCAGCAAGGCCGGGTGGCGCCGGGGGTGGGTCGACTGAATCGAAGTTGATCGCAAGCCGAAGAACGCGTCGCTGCGCGACGGCCCGAGTGCAACTCGGGGTTCCCGGTGGGGTCGGTGCTTGCGAACGGAACCCCGAGTTGTATTCGGGCAGCAAGGCCGGGTGACGCTGGGAGTCGGTCGACTGAATCGAAGTTGATCACAAGCCGAAAAGCGCGTCGCTGCGCGACGTCCCGAGTGCAACTCGGGGTTCCCGGTGGGGTCGGTTGACTGAATCGGGGTTGATCGAAAGCTGAAGAGCACGTCGCTGCGCGACGGCCCGAGTGCAACTCGGGGTTCCCGGTGGGGCCGACGCTTGCGAACGGAACCGCTCCGGACGGGCATGCCGCGGCTGTTCTGGGCGCTGGGTTCTGAGTGCTGGCCCAGAGCTGCGACATGAATCCGGCACCAATCCGGTCCAAACGCAGCCTCAGCGCGCGCCCTTGTTGTAAGCTTCCGGCGCATCCAGGGGGAGAGAGACCACGGTGGCGCAAGAGTTGCAAGATGCTCCGATCACCATTCCGAACTTCGAGCTCATCCGTGAGCTGGGTCGTGGCGGAATGTCGCGCGTCTATCTGGGCCGCCAACTGGAGCCCAAGCGCGAAGTCGCGATCAAGATCGTTTCACCTGGCAGCGCACCGGATCCGGCCTTTCTCGCCTCGCTGAAACAGGAAGGCGACACTGTCGCCAGCCTCAATCACGACAACGTCATCACGGTCTTCGCCTGCGGCGTCATCGACAAGCATTACTACTTGTGCATGGAGGTGCTGCCGGGCGGTGATCTGGCCAAGGTGATGGAGACAGGCCTGAGCCCGGACGAGACGGTCGAGGTGATGCTTCAGATCGCCAGCGCGCTTGGCCACGCCCACAAGCGCGGCATCCTGCATCGCGACATCAAGCCCGAAAACGTGATGTTCCACGAGAGCGGCAAGGCCGTGCTGGTGGATTTCGGCATCGCCAAGGAGGCTGACAGCACCTCGTCCTTCACCCAGGTCGGCGCGGTCGTCGGCACGCCACACTACATGAGCCCGGAACGCTGCCTGGGTAAGCAGATCGATGCCCGCTCCGACTTGTACGCGATGGGCGTGATGTTCTTCGAGATGCTTACCGGTCACAAGGTGTTCGAGGGCCGCGACACCTTCGCGGTGAGCTACGCCCACGTCTACGAACCGGTCCCACCGCTGCCGCCGGAACACTCGCGCTTCCAGCCGATCGTCAACAAGCTGCTTGCGAAAGACCCGAACGATCGCTACAACAGCGCCAATGACCTGATCGAGGCGCTGAAGAAGGTCCGCGCCGGCGCCAGCGGTTCGGCCGAGCCCGCGACCCGTCGAGTGGGGGCGATGGCACAAGCCGGCGCGAGCGGTGCGCAGCA
>JBGTIE010000370.1:0-2102 GCA_041745855.1 Lysobacterales bacterium
GCGGAAGATCCGCACGATGCGGCGCACTTCCTCCAGCGCCGGCGGCTCGGCCGGCAGCTTCAGCGATCGACCCTGTTCGGCGACCCGCTTGACCACGATGCGGACTTCTTCGTCCTCGTTGTCCGGCACCGGCAGCACCACCGTGTTGAAGCGCCGCTTGAGCGCGCTTGACAACTCATTGACGCCCTTGTCGCGGTTGTTGGCCGTGGCGATCACCGAAAAACCGTGCTGCGCCTGCACCTCGCTGCCGAGCTCGGGGATCGGCAGGGTCTTTTCGGACAGCAATGTGATCAGGGTGTCCTGCACATCAGCCGGGATACGGGTCAGCTCTTCGACCCGGGCGATCTTGCCGGTCTGCATCGCGACCATCATGGGACTTGCGACCAGCGCCTTGACCGAGGGCCCGTTGGCGAGCAGCTCGGCATAGTTCCAGCCGTAGCGGATCTGCTCCTCGCCGGTGCCGGCGGTGCCCTGCACCAGCAGCGTGGAATTACCACTGATCGCCGCACTCAGATGTTCGGAAACCCACGACTTGGCCGTGCCCGGCACGCCGAACAGCAGCAGTGCGCGATCGGTCGCGAGCGTGGCCACGGCAATCTCCATCAGGCGGCGCGAGCCGATGTACTTGGCGCTGACCACGAAGCCATCGGGCAAAGTGGTTCCGAGCAGATAGTCGACCACCGCCCATGGCGACAGCGACCAGTTGTCGGGACGCTCGCGCTGATCATGGCGGGCGAGCGCGGCAAGCTCTTCGGCGTATTGCTGCTCGGCGTGCTGGCGGATGACGTTGGTGCTCATGGGGAGTCCTGGGCTTGGGCGGATTCGGGTTGGGTGGGGTTTGGTCGATGTCTTTTGGAGATGAGGGCCCAGGGCTCAGGGCCCAGGGCCCAGAGCGGGCCGACTCGCTTCGATCCGGCTGAAGCGCCGCCTCAGGTCGATGATTCGGGCCAGCTGCCGCCACCAGGGGTTGCCGAGCACGTCGGGATCGTCACGGTTGGCGAGTTGCTCGATCGGATCCAGGCTTGCCATCGGCAGCAGGCTGACCAGTTCCGGCAGGTGGTAGCGCAGGTCATAGTGGTAGCGCAGCTTTGGGTCGGCCATGTGTTCCACCGCTGTCTCCACCAGCCCGTCCGCCAGCGCGCTGCCGATGCTCTCGCCCGGCGCGCAGGCGGCGCAGATCTCCTGCAGCAAACCACTGAACTCCTTCGGCCGACCCAGCCGCGCCTGCCACCAGCGCTCACGCGCGGTCAGCGGCAGGCAGGCCAGCAGCGGCGGGTGCAAATGCGAGGACAGCACGCCCAGCAGTGCCTCGACAAAAGCCTCATCGGCAGTGGCCAGGGTGCTTTCGTGCAGGCCGCGCAACAGCGCCTCGTTCCAGTCACTCTTCTTGTAGCGCTTGAGCACGGCGGCCGGCTCGCATTGCCAGCGCTGGGTCCACCAGTCCGGCCGCACCTGCCGCGCCAGCTGGTACAGCCACCAGGCGCGTTCACCGAGGGAGTCGTTCTTCGGTCGCTTCAATTCGATGCCATCGGCCTTCCAGCCGGGCTCGGTATCGGCTTCCTCCGGAGCCTTGATCGAACCGTCCGCGCCGACGAAGCGCACAAGCCGCTCGCCGGCGCGGGCGGCATGATCGCTGTCCGGATGGCGCAGCAGCAGGGCCAGCGCGCGATCGCCCACCTCACGACTGCGATCGGCCAGCGTCCGGCTCAGGAAATCTTGATCGGCCGCCCGCGGGTGCGCCGTCAGCGCATCGAGCAGCACGGCACGTTCCTTTGCCGGCAGCGTGGCGTAGACGGTGACCAGCTTTTCGCGCGCCGCGTCTGGATCCTCGTCACGCCATTGCCGCAACGTGTCCAGCCTCTCGTCCAGACTGCCATGCAACCAGCGGGCCTCGCGGTCGACCGTCTCACCCACGCCGACCGCGAACCGCCAGTCGTCATTGAACTGGGCCAGCCAGCGCCCACGAGCGCCGCAAACCACCCGGATCGCATCGCGTAACAAGGTCTGACGCCGACCTGCATCGAGCAGCGCCGGCAACAGCGTCGGTGGCAAGCGCCTCCCGGCCGCCGCAACCCGCCGCAGCAGTTCGATCTGCAGCCGGG
>JBGTIE010000371.1:0-7106 GCA_041745855.1 Lysobacterales bacterium
CGCCGGCGCGGTGGGGTTGGCCGCGAAAATCGGGGCACATCGGCGCGCGCCGGAACCGCGCTACGGTTGGCGATTCGCCATGGCTCGCGATACGGCGCCCGATCGCGAGCAACGTAGGCCGGTTCCTCGCGCCCGCCGAGCTACGACTTTCGCCCCGCAACAGCCAGCGCGAGGCGGCCGGCGCTCTTGGTCGTGCACCCTCTCGGTCCGTCAACCCTTGTCGATTCCATCTTGGTCCGACGAGCCATACGACACCCGACGCGGCCGCCGGCGCGGTGGGGTTGGCCGCGGAAATTGGGGCACATCGGCGCGCCCCGGAACCGCGCTACGGTTGGCGATACGCCATGGCTCGCGATACGGCGCCTGTTCCGGCAGCCATCCTCTATACCAAAGGCCCCACCTGATCGCCGCTTGCAAAGCAAACGCATGGCGTTCCAAAGATATTTTGTGGTAGGCCTCTGAGTGAGCCAAACCCCTGAGTCTTCCACCCAGATACTCCAGACCATATCTAGCGTAGAAACGCAATCGTCCCAACGCTTGAAACTGTTGCACGTGCAGCGCCTCATGTCCGATGAGGGCGATTCCAGTAGCGGAATACGGATCGTATGCACCAGGGGCAAAGTAGATCGTATTTCCGCTCGTGTATGCCTCAGCGCCGCGCACATACCAAGGAATACCTGCTCGCACCCGGACTTCGGCAAGATCAAAACCCTTGGCTTCAGCAAAATAAGGCTGCAGCTCTGCTATCACATGCGCCGGTAGAAGGTCACCGCGCTCACGTTGTTTCATTACAAGCACGAATGCATATCCCATCGCCGCAGCCGTCCCATTCACCAACTTCGTACCAGTCGCCGAACTGCTCGACCCGCCTATCACCATGCGTACCACCTTACCTGAGAGTAGTCCTGCTCCGCTGAATGCACTGATCACCGTTACCAACGCCGCTTGGCTGCGCTGACGAATCCGTGCACGCAGTTTCCGCCACGAATGACCGACAAGGTAGCACCGGCCAAGCCGTGCATTGCCGTCATCTCAGCCCGCGGCCGCCGCTGTGCGCTAACATCGCGACCCCATTCCCCGACGCGGAACCCCCATGATCGGTCGTTTACGCGGCACCCTGCTGGCCAAGCAGCCGCCGGCGCTGCTGCTCGATGTGGGCGGCGTGGGCTATGAGCTGGAAGCGCCGATGTCGACCTTTTACGATCTGGGCGCGGTCGGGAGCGAGGTGACGCTGCACACCCATCTGCACGTGCGTGAGGACGCCTTCCTGCTCTACGGCTTCTACCGCGAGGCCGAGCGCGCGCTGTTCCGGCAGCTGATCAAGCTGTCGGGCATCGGCGCCAAGATGGCGCTGGCGGTGCTGTCGGGAATGAGCGTGGACGAATTCCGCCGCTGCGTGACCACCGCCGACGTCAGCGCGCTGACCCGCGTGCCGGGCATCGGCAAGAAGACCGCCGAGCGCATCGTCATGGAGCTCCGGGACCGCGTCGATGGTTCGATGACCGGCGTCAGCCTGCCATCCCGTTCCGCCAGCGGTCCACTCGACCCCACCGGCGAGGCCCTGGTCGCGCTGCAGGCACTAGGCTACAAACCCGCCGAATCCGCCCGCCTGGTCGAACAGAGCGTCGAAGCCGGCGACGACGCCGAAACGATCATCCGCAAGGCCCTGAAGCGGGCGCTGCGGAATTAGCCAACCCAGCTATGATCCCGTACGCCGCCTAAGCCTTCGGAGCACGCACGTGCAAGCCTACCCCCTGACCGCCCTCGCCATCTGCCTGATCGTCCTCCTCCAGTTCTGGTTCATGTTCGCGGTCGGTCGCGAGCGCGGCCGGAGCAAGATCAAGGCGCCAGCGCTGACTGGTGATGCGGGGCTGGAGCGGGCCTTGCGGGTGCAGGGCAACACGATCGAGCAAGTGGTGATGTTCCTGCCGGCGCTGTGGCTGAGTTTGCCCTTGCTGGGCGACCTGTTTGCGGCGCTCACTGCGGCCCTTTGGATCATCGGCCGACTGCACTACGGCATCACCTACCAGCGCGATCCGTCCGCGCGCGGGCCGGGCTTCGTGCTCACATTGATCGCGCTCGCGGTAGCGCTGACCGCGGCGCTGGCCGGCATCGTGCTGACGTGGTTGAACCGGTTCTGACCGCCCAGCCCGGGCCACTGCGCCGGCTGCTGCGCTATGCCCGAGGTCATCGGCGCCGGATCTGGGCCGCCGGCAGCTGCTCGGTCGTCAACAAGCTGTTCGATATTGCGCCGGAGATCTTGATCGGGGTGGCGATCGACGTGGTGGTGCGCGGCGAGCAGAGTTTCCTGGCCGCGCTCGGGCTGGTCGATCCGAAGCTGCAGATCTTCGTTCTCGGCGGCCTGACCTTCCTGATCTGGGCCGGCGAGAGCGTGTTCGAGTACCTGTACCTTTTGCTCTGGCGTGGCCTGGCGCAGGACCTGCAGCACGAACTGCGGCAGGATGGATTTGCCCACCTGAGCCAGCTCGATCTGCCCTTCTTCGAGGAGCAGCGCAGCGGCAATCTGGTCGCGATCCTCAACGACGACATCAACCAGCTCGAGCGCTTCCTCAATGGCGGCGCCAACAGCCTGATCCAGGTGGCGACGACGCTGGTCGCGGTCGGCGGGGTGTTCTTCGTGATCTCACCGACCATCGCGTTGCTTGCCTTCACCCCGATCCCGGTGATCCTGTGGGGCGCGTTCCATTTTCAGCGTCGGGCGCAGCCGCTTTATGCGTCGGTACGCGAACGCGCCGGTCACCTGGCGGCGCGGCTGGCAAACTCAATTGCCGGCATTGCCACGATCAAGAGCTTTACCCGCGAAAGCTATGAGCTGGAGCAGCTCAGCGCCGACAGCGCGGCCTATTGTGTGGCCAACGAACGCGCAATCCGGATCAGTTCGGCCTTCATCCCGCTGATCCGGATGGCAATCCTGGCGGGCTTTCTGGCCACGCTGATCGTCGGCGGCCTGATGACCCTGGACGGGCGTCTCAACGTGGGCTTGTACGGCGTGCTGGTGTTCCTGACCCAGCGCCTGTTGTGGCCGCTGACCGGACTGGCCGAGACGGTCGACCTGTACGAGCGGGCGATGGCCTCGACCCGGCGCGTGTTGAATCTGATGGACACGCCGCTGACGATCTCCCGCGGCGGCCAGCTGCGGCCCAAGCTATTGCGCGGCGGTATCCGCGTCGAAGGCTTGCGCTTCGGCTACCGCGACGATCGACCGGTCTTGCAGGATATCGACTTCGAGCTCAAGCCGGGGCAGACGCTGGCTCTGGTCGGCACCACCGGCTCGGGCAAGAGCACGCTGATCAAGCTGCTGTTGCGTTTCTACACGCCCGGCGCGGGCCAGATCCTGATCGATGGCCATCCGATCGAGGAATACGACCTGCGCTGGCTGCGCCAGCACATCGGGCTGGTCAGCCAGGAGGTGTTCTTGTTCGACGGCACGGTGGAGGAAAACATCGCCTATGGCCGGCCCGGCGCCGGACCCGAGGAGATCCATCGCGCCGCCCGCATGGCCGAGGCGCATGCCTTCATCAGTGACCTGCCGGCCGGCTACGCCACGCCGATCGGCGAGCACGGACAGAAGCTCTCCGGCGGTCAGCGCCAGCGCCTGTCGGTGGCACGAGCCGTGCTCAAGGACCCGCCGATCCTGCTGCTGGACGAGGCCACCAGCGCGGTCGACAACGAGACCGAAGCGGCGATCCAGCGCTCACTCGGCCAGCTCTGCGCCGGCCGCAGCACGATCATGATCGCGCATCGGCTGTCGACCATCGTCCACGCCGACCAGATCCTGGTAATGGAACGCGGCCGCATCGTCGAGCGCGGCCGCCACGCCGAACTGATCGGCCGGCGGGGCGTGTATGCGGCGCTGTGGTCGGTGCAGACGGGGGCCAGGAGCGAGTTCCGGTAGCCAGTTCCAGTGGCTAGTTCAAGAGCGCAGAGCCGCAATCTTGAGGTAGCGCGGTCCCGGCGCGCGGATCGCCACGAATCTCGCCCCGGCCCCTGTTCGCGCCGGCGGCCGCGTCGCCATGGTGCAGTTCCAGTGGCCAGTAAAGGGCGAGGGGCTGAAACCTTGCGCTGAGTACGTCATATCCGTCTTCGCGCAGGCGCTTCGTTGAAGGCGCAGGAAAATTCTCGTCGACCAGTAGCGGCCAATTCACGCGGCAGCCTTGTGCCGGGCTATGTACTTCTCTTCCTGCATCATCTCGGCGGCGAAGGCCAGGGCCGCAAGAATGTCGTCTCGGGTGATGTGAGGGTACGACTCCAGCAACTGCTCGAAGCTCCAGCCATTCGCCAACCAGCCGATGATCAGCCCGACCGCGATGCGGGTACCCTTGACTATGGGCTTGCCGGCCAGAATGTCCGGGTCCGATTCGATCCTTTCGCGCCACTCCATGAAACGCCTCCAACTGATCGCACGAAGGATTCGTCAATTTACCAGATCCCTGGTGATCGAGCGCAGTGCCCAGTGCCGAGAGCAGTGGCCAGTAGCCAGTTTCAGTGGCCAGTGCCAACAACAGTTCCAGTAGCCAGTTCCAGTGGCCAGTGCCGAGACAGTGGCCAGTAGCTAGTTCCAGTGGCCCGTGAAGGGCAAAAAGCATCCAAAGCGGCGCGGAGCGCCGCAGTCCAAAGTAGAGCGCCGCAGTAGCCAGTTCCAGTGGCCAGTGAAAGGCGTGAGTCGGGGTCGGAATCGGAATCGGAATCGAGAGCGACGGGATGAGCTTTGGCCCCGCCACAACGAATTGAGGTGAACCAGGCAGTTATCAAGAACTGGAGCGTGGCGACACGATTCACGAGGGGCAGCCAGCCACGCCGGCCAAGGGATCGATACCGATTCCGACCCCGACCCCGACCCCGAGCAGAGCCCTTGACTGGCTACTGGAACTGGCCACTGGAACTCGCTCTCAAAACTGGCCACTGGAACTGGCTCTCCGCTACTCTTCACCATTCCTTGACCACTGGAAATCGCCATGCGCTTGCGCCTGCTCATCGCCGCTCCCGTCCTGTTGCTGCTGGCCGCTTGCTCGAAAGACGAGCCGCGCACCCTGGCGCACTACGTGCCGGCCGATACGCCCTATGCCTTCATCAGCCTGGAACCGGCCGATCCGGATCTTAATCAGGCCTGGCTGGAGGCCTTTGGCGGTCCTGAAATGCTGGCGGCGGCGAAGGACATGCTGGCGCGTGTGGAGGGCATGGCGAAAGACGAGGAGGACCGCAAGGGACTGGAAGTGGCGCGCGCGCTGTTGGCTGAGTTGGGGCCGTTTTTCGATCCCGAGGCCCAAACACCCATGGGCCTGGCGCCGGCGACCGAGATGGCCCTGTACGGCCATGGCCTGCTGCCGGTGTTGCGGATCCGCCTGGCCGACCCGGTCGCCTTCGAGGCATCGGTCGCGCGGATCGAGCAGGCGGTGGGCAAGGCGATGAAGCTGGCCGAGATCGGTGGACGCACGGTGCGGCGGCAGGTGCTGGAGGAGGCGGTGCTCTATCTCGCGGTGATCGATGACCAGGCGGTGCTGACCATTGCCCCGGTCGCCGTGGACGCGCAGATCCGGGATGAACTGCTCGGGCTGTCAGCGCCGAAGGCATCACTGGCCGACAGTCCTCTGCTGGGCGACGTGGTAAAGCGCCATGGCCTGGTACGCAAGGCGGGTGTCGGCTTCCTGGACACCCAGCGGCTGGTGGAAACGCTGCTGGCTCCGCAGCGTCCGGGCGATCGCGCCTTGCTCGCCGATGATGACGACAACGACGCCGCCGACGATCCGGTCTGTCAGGCCGAGGCGCGCGCGATCGCGGCGCAGGTACCGCGCATCGTGGTTGGTGGCACCCGGATGGACGCCAAGGCGATGGATTCGCTGGTCGTGCTCGAGCTGGCGCCCGAGTGGGCCAGCCAGTGGGCTGCGGTGACCAGCCCGCAGGCGGGCGCCGGTCGGGTCGAGGACTCCCTGATGTGGTTCGGCTTTGGCTTGGATCCGATCAAGGCCGGCACCCTGCTGGGCAAGATCGCCGATCGCTTCATCGCCGAGCCCTACCAGTGCGAAAAGCTGCAGGACCTCAATCGTGCAATGGCGCAGATGAAGGAAGGCCTCAACCCGATGGTGATCGGTATGGCGGCCAACTTCCATGGCTTCTTCCTCAGCCTGGACAGCCTTGAACTTGGACCCGAGGGCATCCCGACCGGCGGCAGCGGCGTGCTGGCACTGAGTTCGCCGGCGCCCTCGGCGGTATGGTCCTTCGCTCAAGGCCAGGTGGAGAATCTGCGCGCATTGCAGTTGGAGGTGGACGGTGAACCGGTCACGCTGCCGGCCGAACTGGTTCCTTACCCGCTGCCGGTGCGGGCGCTGATGAGCGAGCGCAGTCTGGCGGTAATCGTCGGTGATGGCAGCGCCGAGCGTGCGCGCGAGGTCGCCAGGGTGGAGCAGGCCGGTCCGCATCCGGTCATTCGCTACGGCGAAAGCGGCCGCTTCTACAGTGAGGTCTACGCGCCGCTGATCGAGCAGGGCATGGTCGAGGGGATGATGGACGCCGCCGACAAGGCCGCGGCCGTCGATTCCGCCGAGGACTGGGACGAAGATGCAGCCGACGCTGAGGAACTGGCCGAGGCGCTCGAAGGTGCTGACGCCG
This sequence comes from Lysobacterales bacterium, assembly GCA_041745855.1. Taxonomy (GTDB): domain Bacteria; phylum Pseudomonadota; class Gammaproteobacteria; order Xanthomonadales; family SZUA-5; genus JAWLAT01. Next base: position 6,628 of record JBGTIE010000371.1, read on the forward strand.
ATGGCGACAGTGCAAGCCAGCGCCTCAGCCGCGAGGACGCGGAAGCCTTCGCCACCCACTTCAGCACCTTCATGAAGCACTTCGGCGAGTCACTGGCCTACACCGAAATGCGCCTGTTGTTCACCGAGCGTGGGATCGAGATGCAGCAGTCCATGCGCCTGCGCTGAACACAGAGGGCCGAGGGCCGAGGGCTGAGGGCTGAGGGATCAGGAAAAGCTGGCGACATCGGCATGGTCGCGCTGCGACGTGCCTCGGCCCCACTGGCCAAAGCGCAGGTACAGTGCGGGCAGCACCAGCATGTTCAGCACTGTCGAGCTCAACAGGCCGGCGAGGATCACCAGAGCCATCGGAGCCTGGATCTCACTGCCCGGCTCGCCTGCTGACAAGGCCAGCGGCACCAGCGCGAGCGCGGTGGCCAGGGCGGTCATCGCGATCGGCACCAGCCGCTCCTCCGCACCGCGCCGGACGCGTTCAACGGG
>JBGTIE010000372.1:0-9865 GCA_041745855.1 Lysobacterales bacterium
GAGGCAGCGGCTTCCTCTTCGGAGGCCGAGCCGAAGCCAGAGGCCTCGGCGTGCTGGAACTGCATCGGCGGCGGTGCCCGGCGCTCGGCGGCCAGGAGATCGTCTTCGGTGCGGATGCGTACCCGTGCCAGCACCGTCACCGTTTCCTGCTTGATCTTCTCGAGCATGTCCTGGAACAGCGCGAAGGCCTCGCGCTTGAACTCCTGCTTCGGCTGTTTCTGCGCATAGCCGCGCAAATGAATGCCCTGACGCAGGTAATCCATCCGCGCCAGATGGTCCTTCCATTGACTGTCGAGCACGTTGAGCATGATCACCCGCTCGGCGTGCCGCATCACTTCGGCACCCAGATCCTGCTCGCGCTGATTGAAGTAGGCGTCCGCGCTATCGGCCACCTTCTGCGCGATCCCCTCGGCATTCAGGTCCGCATTCTCTTCCAGCCAGGACTGCGGATCGATGTTGATACCGTAATCGTCGGCGAGTGCGCGCTTGAGGGCGTCCAGATCCCACTGCTCGTCGATCGAGCCGGGCGGCACATAGCGCCCGGTGAACTGGGTCAGCACGTCGTAGCGCACGCCTTCGATGGTTTCGTGGATGTCGGCGGCATCGAGCAGTTCGTTGCGTTGTTCGTAGATGACCCGGCGCTGGTCGTTGGCGACGTCGTCGAAATCCAGCAGGTGCTTGCGGATATCGAAGTTGTGCGCTTCAACCTTGCGCTGGGCGTTCTCGATCGCGCGGTTGACGAGCGGATGCTCGATCGCCTCACCCGGCTGCATGCCGAGCTTCTGCATCAGATTGCGCAGCCGGTCGGAGGCGAAGATGCGCATCAGGCTGTCGTCGAAAGACAGGTAGAAGCGGCTTGAGCCTGGATCACCCTGGCGACCGGAACGGCCGCGTAGCTGGTTGTCGATACGGCGCGACTCGTGCCGCTCGGTGCCAACGATGTGCAGGCCGCCGGCGTCGAGCACCGCCTGATGGCGTTCCTTCCAGGCAGACTTGAGCTGCTCGCGCTCGGCCTCAGTCATCGTTTCGGGCTGCTCGGCAAGTTCCGAGTCTAGATTGCCGCCGAGCACGATGTCGGTGCCGCGCCCGGCCATGTTGGTGGCAATCGTGACCGCACCGGGGCGACCGGCCTGGGCGACGATCTGCGCTTCGCGTTCGTGCTGTTTGGCGTTGAGCACCTCGTGCGGAATCTTGTTCTTCTTCAGCTCGGCGGCGATCAACTCGGAGGTCTCGATCGACGTGGTACCGACCAGTACCGGCTGTTTGCGCTGCTGGCAATCGCGGATGTCCTCCAGGATCGCCTGAAACTTCTCGGCCTGGCTGAGGAATACCAGATCGGTATTGTCCTTGCGGATCATCGGCCGATGGGTCGGGATCACGACCACTTCCAGGCCGTAGATCGACTGGAACTCGTAGGCCTCGGTATCGGCCGTACCGGTCATGCCGGCGAGCTTCTTGTACATACGGAAGAAGTTCTGGAAGGTGATCGAGGCCAGCGTCTGGTTCTCGCGCTGGATCGTCACCCCTTCCTTGGCCTCGACCGCCTGGTGCAGACCATCGGACCAGCGGCGGCCGGCCAGCGTGCGGCCGGTGAACTCGTCGACGATGATGACGTCACCGTCGCGTACAATATAATCGACGTCGCGCTTGTACAGATGGTTGGCGCGCAGGGCGGCGCTCAGGTGGTGCACTACGGCCAGATTTTGCGGGTCGTACAGCGATTCCTGTTCGCCAATGACGCCGACCTCGCGCAAGATGCCCTCGGCACTCTGCATGCCCTGCTCGGACAGGTGGATCTGCTTCTGCTTTTCGTCGACCCAGAAATCGCCTTCACCTTCTTCCTCGGTCTGCTTGTGCAGCCGGGGGACGATGCGGTCGAGGCGGATGTAAAGGTCGGGCGATTCTTCGGCCGGGCCGGAGATGATCAGCGGCGTGCGCGCCTCGTCGATCAGAATCGAGTCGACCTCGTCGACGATCGCGAAATTGAGGGACCGCTGCAGACGCTCGCCGGCGGTGAAGGCCATGTTCGACCGCAGATAGTCGAAGCCGTACTCGTTGTTGGTGCCGTAGCAGATGTCGCAGCCGTAGGCGGCGCGCTTCTCATCGTGCTTCTGGCCCGGCACGACGACGCCAACGGTCATACCCAGCGCGTTGTAGACCGGACCCATCCAGCCGGCATCGCGGCGGGCCAGATAGTCATTGACGGTCACCACGTGAGCGCCCTTGCCACTGAGCGCATTGAGGTATACCGGCAAGGTGGCGACCAGGGTCTTGCCTTCACCGGTACGCATCTCGGCGATCCTGCCGGAGTGCAGGACCATGCCACCGATCAACTGGACGTCGTAGTGGCGCAGCCCGAGGGTGCGGCGAGCCGCTTCGCGCACCGCTGCGAAGGCATCGGGCAACAACTGGTCGAGGGTCTCACCCTGCTCCAGACGCTTCCTGAACAGGACCGTCTGCTGGCGCAGCTCATCGTCGCTGAGGGCCTCGTACTGCGGTTCGAGGGCATTGATCCTGGCAACATTCTTGCGCATGCCGCGCACGATGCGTTCGTTGCGGGAGCCAAAAACTTTGGTCAATATAGCGTTGAACATGGGCGGTTTGACAGCCGTTGTAGCGAAGGAGCGGGACGCGACCGTTCGGATGGCTGTTCCAGCAGATCCTCGCCTATTCCCGCTGGGAGCTACGCGTCGGCCTCGAAGCGGGCCGGACGCAGCGCCTTTCGACAGCCGGCTGTGACGCCATGCGTCGCAGCCATCTGCGCGTTCAGGGATGGGAGATCCGTACTGGCATCAACACCGGGCGGGTCGCGCGCGGGTCGCCAAGTGTTGGGGCCCGCAGCGGATAAATCAAGGCTTGGCGTTGGCCCCGGGCGGTCGGAGTAACTCAGCCCTGGCCGCGGATCGCCTTGGTGAAGCGGGAAGGATTAACCGGCTTGCCGTTCTGCCACAGCTCGAAATGGACATGGTTGCCGGTCGCCCGGCCGGTCGCGCCGACCTGCGCGATCACATCGTCCACATTGACCCGATCGCCGACTTCGACCAGATTCTTGCTGTTGTGTGCATAGCGGGTCAGATAGCCGTTGCCGTGATCGACTTCGACCACCAGCCCGTAGCCCGGGCGACGGCCGGACCAGGTCACCACGCCACTGGCCACGGCGTGAATGCTGGACCCGCGCGGCGCGTTGAAATCGATGCCAGCGTGGAAGGTGGAGCGGCCGGTAAAGGGATCGTGCCGCACGCCATAGCCCGAGGAGGCATAACCGCCCTTGATCGGGGTACCGGCCGGCTGGGTGACCTCGTCCAGTTCGCGACCGATCAGCAGCGATTCCAGCACGCGCAGTTGATCGTTCTGCGAGGCGAAGCGCTGGCTGAGATCGTTCATCGACTGACGGAACTGCTCTGACACCAGTCCATCGGACACCAGCGGCGGAGTTTCGGGACCACCGAGGGCCGGTTCGCTGGAGAAATTGAATTCGCCGTCGTCAATGCCGCCGAGCCGCGTAAGCCGCTGGCCGAGCGAGTTCAGGCGCATCGCCTCGGCTTGCAGGCGCCCCAGTTCGGTCGCCAGTGCCTGCAGATCGCGCTCGGCCCGTTGGCCAGTGGCATCCAGCGTGCTTTGCTGAGTGACCAGCGCGCCGCGCAAGGCGTCGACTTCTGCCCGCGAAATGCCCGCAGCGTCGCCCCAGTAACGCCCAATTGCAAAGCACAATCCACCAAAGACGGTCAGAACGACCGCAGCCACGCAACCGATGGCGGCCAGATTGCTGGGATGATTGAGGCGGAGACAGCGGCTGGGTGCCTGGCCGTCGCGGATCAGTATGATGTTCATGCGTTGCCTTAAGTTTCTTTCCCGGTTGCCTGGACGACTGCGATGCCTGCACCCAAACGCCTGGGAGTCGATCTCCCGGCGACTGCTGAACTGGCGCCCCTGTTCGAGCACCTGCAGCGGTTGCAAAGCTTCGCCGTCGCCGTGAAGAAGGCGCTGCCTGCGGAACTCCACGACCGTGTACGGGTCGGAAACTTCCGCGACGACACCCTCGTCCTGCTCGTCGCCGACCCGATATGGGCCGCGCGACTGCGGCTTATCGCCGACACCCTGCCAGGGCATCCAGCAATGGCTGCCCATGACGAGGTACGACGCATTACCGTGAAAGTTTCCCCCTCGGCCCTCGATTCCCCGTGAGGTCGCGCGGTTGAACCTTCACCAACCCACCATCGGAAACGATAGTGGTTCCGGGCTTCCTGCCCGACCAAATCTTCTCGAAATTACCCCTAACTACCTGCAGCGACGACCGGTCTGATGCCAGTCTGGCGCTTTTGCTCACATCGCCTGGGCGGGGTGAGCGTATGAGATCGGAGCGCTGGCGGGGTCTTCGAAGACCACTTCTTCCCATGCGCTGCGATCGGCAATCAATGTACGCAACAACCTGTTGTTCAATTCGTGGCCCGACTTGCAGCCGTAGAACGCCCCGATGAGGCTGCGCCCCAGCAGGTAAAGATCACCGATGGCATCGAGGATCTTGTGCTTGACGAACTCGTCCTCGTAGCGCAGTCCGTCCTCGTTCAGCACCCGATAGTCGTCTAGTACGACCGCATTGTCCATGCTTCCGCCCAGCACAAGTTTGCGCTCGCGCAACATTTCGATGTCGCGCATGAACCCGAAGGTGCGCGCGCGGGAGACTTCCTTGACAAACGAGGTGGTCGAGAAATCGATCTCGGCCTGGGACACGCGCTGGGTGAAGATGGGATGGTCGAACTTGATCGAGAAACCGACCTTGAAGCCGTTGAAGGGCTCGAACTGGGCCCACTTGTCGGCGTCTTCGACCCGCACCGTGCGCCGGATCCGGATGAAGCGCTTGGCCGCTTCCTGTTCCTCGATGCCGGCGGACTGGAGCAGAAAGACGAAGGGACCGGCGCTGCCGTCCATGATCGGCACTTCCGAGGCACTCAGGTCGACATAGGCGTTGTCGATACCCAGACCCGCCATCGCCGAGAGCAGATGCTCGACCGTGGAAACCTTGACCCCGTCCTTGACCAGCGAGGTGGACAGGCTGGTGTCACCGACGTTCTCCGCTCTGGCCTCGATGTCGACCGGCACGGCCAGATCGGTCCTGCGAAACACGATGCCGGTGTCGGGAGCCGCGGGCCGGAGGGTCATGTAGACCTTCTGTCCGGTGTGGATTCCGACGCCAGTCGCACGGATGACGTTGCGGAGCGTGCGCTGTCTTATCATTTTGGGCAGTACCAGCGTTCCAGGGCGCATTACCGCCGCGGAGCGTAGCACAGTGAAATATGTCTGAAAACAACGCCGTGTTCAGGACACGACAAACTGTTGTAGTTGTACAACATCAAGAGTTTCAACATCTATTGCATCGGGTGTTCCTGAATGCTGAATACCGAACGACCACGGCCAGATACGCGCTGACGACCCATCGCCTGCGCGCGATCCATCGCGCGCAGGCTGCTGGTATAACGGCGTGACCGATGGCTCAGTCCGCCTGTCGGCGCAGGAAGGTCGGGATGTCCAGATAGTCCTCCTGAGTGGCCACTGCTAACGACCCGATGCTGACCGGCGCGGCTGCGGCGGCTGCTGAGCTGGCCGACGCCGTACCGGAACTGCTCACCTGGGGCACGACGCTGGGTCGGCGCAGCGGGCTGCGTACCACACCGCTGTCACCGTCGCCACCACCGCCGCGAACCACTCGTACATTGCGCAAGCCACCGAAGCCGTGGTCATGGCTTTGACGTTGGCTCTGCCGGTTCAGGCCGGTCGCGACCACGGTCACCCGCAGCTCGTCCTGCAGGCTCGGGTCGAACACGGTGCCGATGATCGTGGTGGCGTCATCGGAAGCGAACTCGGCAATCGCGCGGCCGACTTCGTCGAACTCGCGCATGGTCAGGTTCTGACCGGCGGTGATGTTGACCAGGATGCCGCAGCCGCCCTTCAGGTCGATGTCTTCCAGCAGCGGGTTGCCAATCGCCGCTTCGGTGGCCGCGACCGCGCGGTCATCGCCCTTGGCGGTGCCGGTGCCCATCATCGCCAGGCCCATCTCGCTCATCACGGTGCGCACGTCGGCGAAGTCGACGTTGATCAGACCCGGTCGGGTGATCAGGTCGGCGATGCCCTGGACTGCGCCCAGCAGCACATTGTTGGCCTCGCGGAAGGCGTTCAGCAGGGAGACGTCACGGCCCAGCACGGTCAGCAGCTTCTCGTTCGGGATCGTGATCAGCGAATCGACATGCTGGGTCAGTTCCTCGATGCCCTGCAGCGCCACGTGCATCCGCTTGCGGCCTTCAAAGGGGAAGGGTTTGGTCACCACCGCCACGGTCAGGATGCCAAGGTCCTTGGCGATCTGGGCGATCACAGGTGCCGCGCCAGTGCCGGTGCCACCGCCCATGCCGGCGGTGATGAACACCATGTCGGCCCCACGCAACACATCGGTGATGCGCTCGCGGTCCTCCAGCGCCGACTGCCGCCCGACTTCCGGATTGGCACCGGCGCCCAGGCCCTTGGTGACGCTGCCACCCAGTTGCAGGATGGTCACCTCGCCTTCGCTGAACAATGCCTGGGCATCGGTGTTGGCACAGACGAACTCCACCCCCTCGACATTCGCCTCGACCATATGACGGACCGCGTTGCCGCCGCCGCCGCCTACGCCGATCACCTTGATGACGGCGGTGGGATTCGTGTTTTCGATCATTTCAAACATGTTGGTCACCTTCGTTCTCCAGCCTTTTATTGCGTCACGGTGGTGGGACGTCCTGTCCGCTCCGTGCCGCTGTTGATGCCGGTCCTGCCGGCAAAATCTAAAATTCTCCGTCTATCCACGTCCTCACGCGCTGCCACCAGCCGGCCAGTTTTCCCGGCGCGGCGCGCTTGCTCGGTTGCCGCTGGGCCTGCGCGCCGTACAGCAGCAGGCCCACGCCAGTGGCATGGATCTGATTGCCGACGACCTCGGACAGGCCGCTGACGCCGTGCGGTACGCCAACCCGCACCGGCATGTGAAAGACTTCTTCGGCCAGCTCGGTCAGGCCCTCGATGCGGGCAGCGCCGCCGGTCAGGACGATGCCGGCGGCGATCAGGTCTTCCAGCCCGCTGCGGCGCAACTCGGCCTGGACCATGCCCAGGATCTCCTCGTAACGCGGCTGCACCACTTCAGCCAGGGTCTGCCGCGCCAGTCGCCGTGGCGGCCGGTCGCCGACGCTCGGGACCTGGATGCTCTCCTCGGCGGTGGCCAGGTCGGCCAGGGCGCAGGCGTACTTGACCTTGATCTCTTCGGCATGCGGCGTCGGCGTGCGCAGCGCAACCGCGATGTCGTTGGTGACCTGGTCGCCGGCGATCGGGATCACCGCGGTGTGGCGGATCGCGCCCTGGGTGAACACCGCCACATCGGTGGTGCCGGCGCCGATATCGACCATCGCCACGCCCAGTTCGCGCTCGTCCTCGGTCAGCACCGCGTAACTGCTGGCCAGCGGCTGCAGGATCAGCTCGTCCACCGCCAGACCGCAGCGGGCGACGCACTTGGAGATGTTCTGCGCCGCGCTGGCCGCGGCGGTGACCAGATGAACCCGCGCTTCGAGCCGGATGCCGCTCATGCCGATCGGATAGCGGATGCCTTCCTGATCGTCGATGACATACTGTTGCGGCAGCACGTGGAGGATCTTCTGATCGGCCGGCACCGGCACCGCGCGCGCCGCGTCGAGGACGCGTTCGACATCATGGTCGCCGACTTCCTTGTCGCGAATCGCGACGATGCCGTGCGAGTTGTGACTCTTGATGTGGCTACCGGAAATGCCTGCATAGACCGAATGGATCTCGCAGCTGGCCATCAGCTCGGCTTCCTCGATCGCGCGCTGGATGCAATTGACGGTGGACTCGATGTCGACCACGACGCCGCGCTTGATGCCGCGAGACGGATGCGAACCCACGCCGATCACTTCGATCGGCTCGCCGGGCGCGAACTCACCGACGATGGCGACCACCTTGGAGGTGCCCACATCGAGACCGACGATCAGCGACTTGTCGCCCCTTTTGCTCATGGTCCCCAGCTTTTCATGGCGAATCTTTTCATGGCGAATCTGCTGCCGTTAGCGAATCTGCTGCTCATAGCGGTTGTGCTTCCCCGTCGTCCGAGTCGGTGGTCGCGGCGTCGCTGGCGGGGGTCCAGGCGACGGCAAAACCGTTGGTATATCGAAGGTCGATCCGCGCCGGCGTGCGCTGCTCGCGCACGCGCAGCATCGGCAGCCCCTGCATCAGGCGCTGCCAGCGGCGTGCGTGGTCGGCACTGCCGATGACGATTTCCATCCCGCTGCTGGTCTGCAGCAGGGCGCCGCCGCGATCGCTCAGTTGCAGCCGCGACAACTCCAGACCCAGGCTTTCCAGATCCGGCTGGACCTGTTGATGCAGGCTCAGCGCCTCCTCCAGCCGGGCGACGCCGACATCGAAGCGCGGAATCCCGCCCATCGGCACGTGACTTTCGACATCGAAGATCCGTCCCTGGCGATCGACGAGGCGGTCGCGCCCGAGTCGGGCCAGTACCCGCCGTTCGCTCAGACGCACTTCAACCGTGTCCGGCCAGCGCTTGCGCACCTCGACCGCCTCGACCCAGTTCATCGCCGCCACCCGGCCACGAACCTCGTGCAGCGGCAGGAAGAAGAAACCACCACGCAACGCCGGCGAGACCGCGGTGCGGACCTGCTCGGCGGTGACGCGCTCGAACGGCCCGCTGACCTCGATCCAGCGCACCGGCGCCAGCGCGCTGGAATCGCGACTGAGCAGCATGCCGGCCAGCGGCAGGGCCAGCGCCAGCATCGCCAGCACCAGCACCGGCAGCAACCAGGGCTTGCGCTCGCTCATGCCGGGCCTCCGATACTGTCGAGGCCGATGCTGTCGAGAATCGCCAGGCACAGCGCCTCGTAGCTCAGACCGACCGCGGCGGCGGCCTTGGGCACCAGCGAGTGGCTGGTCATGCCCGGCGCGGTATTGACCTCCAGCACATAGGGCTGGCCGTCGGCGTCGAGCATGATGTCGACCCGACCCCAACCGCTGGCACCGATCGCCTCAAAAGCATCCAGCGCGATCTCCTGCAGCAGCTTTTCGTCCTCGCCGTCCAGCCCGCAGGGCACCAGATAGCGGGTGTCGTTGGCCTGGTACTTGGCGTGATAGTCGTAGAAGCCGGCCGCCGGGACGATCCGGATTACCGGCAGCACCTGCCCGGCGAGGATCGCGACGGTGAACTCCGGGCCGTCGATCAGGCGCTCGGCCAGCACCGCCTGCGCATGTCGGCGGGCCAGTTGCAGACCGGCTTCAAGTGTCGCCAGGTCGCGCGCCAGCGTAATGCCGACGGTGGAGCCCTCCAGCGCCGGCTTGACCACCAGCGGCAGTTCGAGCAGAGCCACCAGTTCGGCGGCCGAGGTGTCGGCTTCGACCACAGCGAAGTCGGCGGTAGGAATCTCCAGCCGCTGCCAGAGCCACTTCGAGCGGATCTTGTCCATCGCCAGCGCCGACCCGAGCACGCCAGAGCCGGTGTAGGGCACCCCCAGGCTGCTCAGCGCGCCCTGCAGACTGCCGTCCTCGCCGACGCCGCCATGGAGGATATTGAAGACTCTATCGACCGTGCCGGCGGCGACGGCCGCGAGCAGTGCCGGTACGCCGTCATAGCCCGTTGCATCGACGCCGCTGGCCCGCAGCGCCTGCAACACGTTGCGGCCGCTGTCCAGCGAGACTTCGCGTTCGCTGCTGCTGCCACCAAAAACCACTGCGACCCGACCGTACCGTGCGCTCATGCCGGTGCTCCCCGTAGTTCGCCCAGCTCGGTCAGGCTCTGCGCAACCGCGCCGATGTCGCCGGCGCCCTGCAACAG
>JBGTIE010000373.1:0-6674 GCA_041745855.1 Lysobacterales bacterium
GGGCCTGTGCCTTTGGCCTGCGCGGCTACGGTCTCGGCCAGCCAGCTCTGCACCGCCTCGCGCAGCACGGGCAGTGTCACCGAGCCCAGCGCCAGGATCTGGTCGTGAAAGGCTTTCAGATCGAAGTCGGCGCCAAGCTGATCTTCAGCCTCGGCGCGCAGGCGACGGATCTCCAGCTCACCGAGCTTGTAGCTCAGCGCCTGGCCGGGCCAGCCGATATAGCGGTCGATCTCGGTGCCGATCTCATGTTCACTCAGTGCGGTGTTGGCCTTCATGTAGTCGAAGGCCTGCTGGCGTGACCAGTCAAGTGCGTGCATGCCGGTGTCCACCACCAGCCGGCAGGCGCGCCACATCTCGTAGGTCAGGCGGCCGAAATGGTCGTAAGGCGTTTCGTACACACCCATTTCCTTGCCCAGCCATTCGGTGTACAGCGCCCAGCCCTCGCCATAGACCGAGAGATAGTTGTAGCGGCGAAATGGCGGTTGCTCACCGGCCTCGGCGGCGAGCGCAAACTGCAGGTGGTGGCCCGGGACCGCCTCGTGCAGGGTCAACGCCGGAATCGCATACAGCGGTCGGGCGTCGAGCTGATAGGTGTTGACCCAGTAGGTGCCGGAACCGCCTTCACGCGGTGGCGGTACGTAGCGACCGGTGGTGTAGAAGGGCGCGATCGCGTCCGGCACCGGCGCCACGCCGTAGGGCGCGCGGGGCAGCTTGCTGAAATAGTCCGGCAGCAGGCCATCGATCTTTTTGGCGTAGTAGCTGGCATGGGCGATCAGTTCGCGCGGAGTGCTTGCGTAGAACTGGCTGTCGCTGCGCAAGAACTCCAGAAAGTCCTCGAAACTGCCCTCGTATTCGAGCTCGGCGATGATCTGGTCCATCTCCGCCCGGATCCGTTCCACTTCAGCCAGGCCGGTCTGATGAATCTCCTCCGGACTCAAGTCCAGGGTGACGAACTCGCGGATCGTCGATTGATAGTAGGCGGCGCCATCGGGCAGCTCGCTGGCGCCGATACTTTCGCGCGCGGCGGGCAGATAGGTCTCGACCAGAAACGCCAGCAAGGCGCGCTGGGCCGGCAGCAGTTGCTCGCCGATCAGCTTGCCCGCGCGCGCCTGCAGTTCGGCCTGCCGGGTCGCGTCGATCGTATCGGGCAACTGCGCGAAGGGGCGATAGAAAACGCTTGCGGTCGGATCCTTCAGCTCGATCTCGGCCTGCAAGGGCGCCTCCCGCCCGACCAGGATGATTCGGGGCAGTGTCCGCCCGGCCGCCAGACCTGCGGCCAGATGCGCCTGGTGCTCGCCCAGCCAGCGCGGCACGTCGGCCAGCTGCGTCAGATGGTCTTCGGCCTCCTGCAGATCCTTCAGGCGCTGGCGCTGGGCCCAGTGCTGGATACTGCCGTAGAAGCTGGAATCGCCGTTCATCGGCATCTGGTAGGCCTGTGTTTGCACGCCGTCCAGATTGGTTTCGATCTGATGCCTGAAAACCGCGTAGTTGGCCCGCTCAGCCTGGCTCAGCGCGGCCGGGTCGATCTGGTCCAACTGCTCCAGCAAATCGGCCCAATAGCGGCCGCGGGCCTGCTGGGTGGCTTCGTCGAGGCGCTCCAGCCGTGCTTCCGCTCTGGCATCGTCCTCGCCACGGACCTGCCGCGGGAACTCGCCCAGCCGCCACTGCCAGTCGGCCTTCCAGATCGCCTCGAAGCGCTCGGCCGGGGATTCCGGGGCTTTTGACTTTTCCGGCGACTCGGGCGGGTCGGCCCGAAGCGGTGTGGTCGCCAGCAGCCCTGCAGTAATGCACAACACGCCGAGATGGCGACCGAAGACAGCAATTCGCGCGAAAGCTTGCGACGTGGACATGGACATGGCGGCAGGCTGGTGCGAGGGGGCTGGCAGATTAGCATTGGTGAGCAAGTCGGGAGTTGGGAGTCGGGAGTCGGGAGTAACAGCAAGAGCTCCCCACGGGGTCGGGGTCGGGGTCGGAATCCGTATCGGAATCGATGCGTTTCGACTCCTGGCCAACCGTGTGGCCACGCCGCCCCACCGTCTTCGGGGTCGGGGTCGGAATCGGAATCGATCCGTCGCGCGGCGTATCCGGCCCCTTCCTCGTGAATCGTGTCGCCACGCCGACGTTCTTGACGACTGCCTTGACACCTCAAGTGGTTGGCGTGGCCAAAGCTCATGCCGTCGCTCTCGATTCCGATTCCTACCCCGACTCCCCGCTTCCCATCGCTGCAACCGTCTTGACTCGCACTCCATCGAAGCCTTGACAACTATCAATATCTAAATAAGAATCGTTCGCATCATGAGCCTGGAGGCGACTCCTGAGCCTACCTTCGCATCCCCCCTTTGCCGCCGTGATGGACCCATGCCCGCCGACCCGATGACCGTAGATTCCGACCCTCGTCTGACCCGCTGTCTGCAGCGCCTGGACGCGCTCCCGCGCGGCCGTAGTGCCGAGGTCGCGCCGGACTGGCTGCGGGTCGGTACCAGCATCGAGATTGCGGCGCCGACGCAACGCGTCTTTGCCTGTCTGCGCAACCTCGGTTGTCTCTGTCGCTGGTGGCCGCGTGCGGTGGCGCTGTATCCGCAGCCGCCCGGTCTGTGCAACGTCGGCGACATCGCCCTGCTCCAACTCCACGACGGCCCGGCCCTGCTGAAAGTGCTGTGCTATCAGCCGAATCGGCGCATCGTACTGTCGCTGCATCGTCCGGGACTGCCATTGCTGCTGGAGATCACCGTCGACCATAGCCAGCGCGGCGAGCCGATCACCGCCGCCCAGGGCAGCCGAATCCGGTTACAGCTGGAGGTCGAGCGGCGCAGCGGTGCCATCGCCAGCGCCCGCCAGGCCTTCTGGCTCAGCCTGCTGAGCCGTCGCGCCGCCAGTGGCCTGCGCCAGCACTTGAGCTGGGAATTGGGGTGACCGCCTGCCCGCAGGCGAATCCGGAATGCGAGGGTGTTTGGGTTTCGCCGCCCAACCTCACGTAGGAGCCTGCCTGCAGGCGAATTCGGATCGCGATGGCGATCGGGTTTCGCCGCCCAACCTCACGTAGGAGCCTGCCTGCAGGCGAATCCGGAATGCGATGGCGATCGGGTTTCGCCGCCAACCTCATCGACAGCAAGAACAAGAACAAGAACAAGAACAAGAGCTTCGCCAGCAGGCTGGCTCCTACACGAGCAAGTGCAGCAGCCTCAACCCGGCTCCACCCCGAGCGCGGTACCGATCCATTCCCGGGCGCTTTCAAGACCCTGCTTGTGCAGCGAGGAGAACAACTGCACGTTGATCTCGGTGCCAAAGCCCGTGGTCAGCTCGTGCCGGATCTTCTGCAGCTGGCTGGCGGCCGGTCCGCGGTTGAGCTTGTCGGCCTTGGTCAGCAGCAGCAGGCACGGCAACTGGCGGCTGTCGCACCAGGCCAGCATCTGGCGGTCGAAGTCAGTCAGCGCCTGGCGCACATCGGACAGCAGTACCAACCCGGTCAGGCACTGCCGTTCGCGCAGGAAGCCATCGACCAGATCGCGCCACTCCGAGCGCATCGCCGCCGGCACCTTGGCATAGCCATAGCCGGGCAGATCGATGAGACGGTGATCCTCATCTAGGTCGAATACCACCAGTTGCTGGGTCCGGCCCGGGGTCTTGCTGGTCCTGGCCAGACCGTTCTGGTCACACAGCACATTGATCGCGGTCGACTTGCCCGCGTTGGAGCGACCGGCGAAAGCAACTTCGAAGCCGACATCCTCAGGCAGCTGGCTGCGCCGCCCGGCGGCCAGTCGAAAACTGGCGCGGCGAAAGAATTTGGTCAGTTCCTGCATGGTCCGGAAAGCGAAGTGCGGAAGAGCTGATTTGACCACAAAGGACACGACGGACACGAAGGAAAGCTGAAGAAAGGGTGCGACTGATGTTTCGGAGGATCTAGTGGTTATAGGGCACAGGGCACAGGGCTCAGGGCCCAGGAAGGTCAAGAGCCGACTTGAGGCGTGTCAGAACGTGATGGCTGCGCGGCAGGCTCCACGCGCCTCAAGTTGGATCTTGACTGGGCCCTGAGCCCTGGGCCCTGGACCCTCAGACCTTTGCAGGCTCCTCAAGACATCAGGTTGACTCGCCCCCCGGAAGAAACTCATCCCGGAGAGGCCATCAGCCCTCAGCCCTGAACCGATCAGTACTTGATGCTGCACCCGTACGGCTGCGAGACGGTCGTCGTCACGGCATCGCCAGCGGCCAACTGGGTCAGTGCGACGTCGACATATTGCGTCGCCTTGGGCAGGTCCGCGATGTCGGCACTCGGGATCGAGTCGATCGCACCGTTGTAGCGCAACACGCCGTCGCCGTCGATCACGTACATGTGCGGGGTGACCTTGGCGCCGTAGGCGCGGCCGACATCGCCCGCGGCATCGAGCAGGTAGGCGGTCTGCTGGCCGTTCTTGTCGGTCATGATTGCATTGGCCTTGGCGCCATCGACATGGCCCTGCTTGCCGGAGGCCGAAGAGTTGATGGTCAACCAGACCACGTCCTTTCCGGTCCACTTGCCCTGCTGCGCCGGCATGTTCTTGCCGTCATAGTGCTTGACCACGAACGGGCACTCGGCGTTGGTCCATTCCAGCACCACGGTCTTGCCGGCGAAGTCCTTCAGGTCATGGCTGACGCCATTGGAATCGGTCAGCGTAAAGCGGGGTGCCGGCTCACCGATGGCGACTGCGGCAAACGCGCCGGAGGCGGAGAAACCAAACGCGAGAGCGAGTACGAGTGCGGAATGAGGCATGGAAGCATCTCCTTCAAGCAACAGAGCCCGACAGGCTCGGGGACACAGAAAGTGCACCATCGGGCTTCAATGGCGGGTGAATGGAAAAGGGGGCGGCGGCCAATCCGGCACTTGCACGGAACCCCGAGTTGTACTCGGGCGGACAGACCGGATGCCAGTCTCACTGTTCCTCACCGATCAGCTACAACGCAGAAGAGCACGTCGCTGCGCGACGACCCGAGTACAACTCGGGGTTCCGGTGATGCGGTTCGCGGAGCTCACGACATCCTACGCGCTTCGCCGCGGCTCTTCTGGGCCCTGGGCCCTGGGCCCTTGCTCTTCTAGCCCCTCAGCCCTCAGCCCTGCCTTTAAAAGCCGCAATCACCAGATCCGGCGTCAGCAGCTGGGGCAGCACCCGCGGCGCCTGGCCGGGCAGATAGAGCACGTACAGCGGCACGCCGGTGCGTCCGAAGCGCTCAAGATAGGCGGTGATGTGGTCGTCGCGACTGGTCCAGTCGCCCTTCAGGTAGGCCACGCCTTGCTCGCGCATCGCCGCTTGCACCGCGTCGGTGGATAGCGCGACCCGCTCATTGGCGAGGCAAGTGATGCACCAGGCGGCAGTCATGTTGACCAGCACCGGCGTGCCGGCGGTGGTCAAGGCCTGCAGCCGCTCTTCGCTGAAGGGCTGATGGATCGCGCCCTCGACAGCTTCGCTGGACGGGCGCTCGACCGGCGCCCAGATGATCGCCGCGGCGCTGGCAAGCAGACTGACCACGGCCAGACCGCGTAGCAGCCAGCCGCCACTGTTCTTCGCCCGCTCCAGCGCCCACAGCGCCATCCCGATGCCGACCATTGCCATCGCCAACAGCGCCATGGCGTTGATGCCCTGCTGGTTGCCGTAGACCCAGATCAGCCAGACCACGGTGGCGTACAGCGGGAAGGCGAGGAACTGCTTGAAGCCTTCCATCCATGCACCGGGACGCGGCAACAGGCGCGCCAGCGCCGGAATGAAGGAGATCGCCAGGAAAGGCAGTGCCAGGCCCAGGCCGAGCGTGGCGAACACGCTCAGCGAGACCGCCGCGGACTGGGTCAGTGCATAACCCATCGCCAGCCCCATCAGAGGCGCGGTGCAAGGACTGGCGACCACCGCGGCGAGCACGCCGGTCATGAAGGCGGCGCGGTCGCTTTCCCCTTCGGTCAGGTTCTGACCCAGCCCCATCAGGCGCTCACCGAAGCTGATCACGCCTGACAGACTCAGACCCATTGCGAAGAACAACACCGCCAGCGCCGCAATCAGGCCAGGTGACTGCAACTGAAAGCCCCAGCCCAGCGCTTCACCGACGTGGCGCAACAACAGCAGCGCCACGGCCAGGCTCAGAAAGCTCAGCACCACGCCGGCGGTATAGAGCAGGCCGTGGCGACGGGTGTGCGGATCCTGCTTGAGGGTCAGGGCCTTCAGCGACAGTACCGGGAAAACGCACGGCATCAGGTTCAGGATGAATCCACCAACCAGCGCAAACAGCAGCGCGGTCAGCAGGCCCAGCTCGCCCACCGGCGCAGCCCCGGGAGCCGATGGAGCACTGCCCGAGCTGGCCAGAATGCTCGCCGCGCTGGCCACCTGACCGGGACTGGCCGAAAGGCTGAGCGCGCGCGGCTCACTGCCCTTTGAACCAACCAATACGATGTCCAGCCGCTCCGGCGTGGCGTCGTAGAAGTCATTGAGCGCGTAGAGGTAGCGCCAGCTGCTGCCCTCGCTGTGCATGGCCCGAGGTAACGCATGGCTGATGAAGCGCTCGGTCTGCGGATACAGCATCACCTGACGCTGGTCCTGCCATTGGCTGCCGGCGTCGATCTCCAGCACCACCTGCTGGTCCTCAACCGCAAAGCGTGCCTGCCAGGCCACCGCCACCGGCGCCCGCGCGCGCGCTTCGGCGAAGGCCGGCTGCCA
>JBGTIE010000374.1:0-10392 GCA_041745855.1 Lysobacterales bacterium
CGGCGCGCGCTGCTGCGCTTGCCGGGGCTGCGACATTTGCGCCGCGGTCGCCGCTGACGGGCTGGCCGCACTGGCTCGTGCAGTATTGCCTGAGTCGCCTTGAGGCGATCGCCGGTCATCGTTGAGCATACCAGCCGCAACGGCTGCTTCGTATTCCACCCGCGGCAGCCGCGCCGGATCGATCAGCATCGGTGGTGGCAGGGTGCGAGCGGCGTCGCTGCGCTGCGCGCGACCTGGTCTGAGCGTGGCGATTTCTTCCGGACTTCCGCAGCGCCAGCCTTCCCCTTCGGGATCAACGATGCAGACCGTCTCGGCTCGGACTTGCGTGCCGAAGAACATCAACAGGGCCAGCCAACCAAAGCCGCGCAGATCGCTCATCGATGCACCGGTCCTTCGCTGCCCTGACTGAACATGACCTGGAACCCCTTCTTGCGCTGCGTCTCACGCGCCTTCACAAGCGCTTCTTCGGCGGCATCGAAATCCAGGTATTGCTCGCGCTTCAGACTCACCCGCGCACCGGGTTGGCCCCACTCGCGAGTCAGCAGCCAGCCGCCCAGCAGATCCTGCTGCAGGGTGATCTGATAGTACTTCGGCGGCTCGACGCCGCCGCTGGGCGTCTGCATGTAGATTCGCATCGCGCCAGTTTACTCGGAACCGGGCGGGGTAGGGCGGGGCGCGGGTGCGCAGATCCGCGCCGAACTGATGTTTCATGCGACCTCTGCAAGTTTCAGGGCCCAGGGCTCAGGGCCCAGGGCCCAGAAAGATCAAGCGCGGTCTGGCGGCGACAGGGGAGCCTGGCCATCGCTGCTCCGAATCGGCCCGGAAATGCACACGGGCCTTGAACCCTCGTCATCGCGAGCCCAAGCGACCGCGGCGATCCAGTTGCGTTTCGCTGTTGCTCTACCGCCCTGAAAGGGCAGCACAAGTTAGCCTGGGGCAACGCCCCAGGAAAACCGGACAAAGAATGCCAGAGCCCTGAAGGGGCGAACCATGGTCGGCTGCTGGACCGGCGGCCCGGATCAGGCGCGCCGGCGACACGGTCATGCCAGTCTGCCGCACGTACGGACATTGGGCGCCCCTTCAGGGGTTCGTCGTTGCATTAGTGTAGCCTGTGAGCCACACTCCGACAATGCGAGTCGAGAAAACAGACCAGTATCGCGACTGGATTGACGGGCTCAAGGATCAAGCCGGACGCGCGCGGATCTTGATGCGTGTTGATAGGTTGATCCACGGAAATCCAGGTACGTATCGCGATCTGACTGAAGGTGTGTCCGAACTCAAAGTCGATGTGGGCCCCGGCTACCGGGTGTACTACTCGCAGCGTAGGACCGAACTGCTGCTCTTGATCGCAGGCGGTGACAAGTCAACCCAGGCCAGGGATATCGCCCGTGCTCTGGAACTCAATCGGAACTTCGTGGAGCAGCCTTCATGACCAAATTGGCTACGAGGAAGTCCGTGAGGACGAAGACCTCAACGTATGACGTATCAGAGCATCTGCGTACGCCCGAGGAGATGGCGGCCTACCTGGACGCCTGGCTCGAGGAATTTCCTGACGACCCATCCGGCATTGCCCGGGCGTTGGGTGACATTGCCCGAGCCAAAGGCATGTCGCAGGTCGCCAAGGATGCTGGCCTGAGCCGTGAAAGCCTCTATCGTGCATTGAGCGCTGAAGGGAATCCAAGCCTTGCCACCGTCCTCAAGGTTGCCAAAGCACTTGGGCTGAGACTTCATGCGCAGGCCGTGCCGAGTGGGGCCTGACTATGTGGAGGGAAGCGACCTACGGGTCGCTGTTGCGGTGAATATGCGATAGTCGAGCGTGTCTGCTGTGTTGCTCGTGGTAGGCCGAACGGGCTGGTTGGTTGACGCCAACCGATCCCGCCGTTCCATGGGCATGCGCTACGACCTGACTCACCAGCGGACTACGGCTTGCCTGATGAACCGCGCGATTGCAGACTTCGCGCCAGCCTCGGGATCAGACCAAGGGCATATTACAGCCGATTCTCTTGGCGTAAGTACTTGGATGAGACAGCACGGAGCAGGTTCTGGCGCATCTCGCTGGTCTCGGAGCAGAAGTTCGCTGTGATGGAGAGGTTCTGCGCATTGTTCCATGAGGTTAGCTAGATTAGAACCGTTCGTTTAAAGGAGTCGGGACTTCGATAGGCCAAAAATGGAGAGCTACGGAACTTGGTGAGTTGGAGCAACAATCTATGAAGAAGATTCGTTTTGCTGCCGTCTTCGCTTTTCTTGCAGGCCTCGCATTTGGCTTGTTGGGCGTTGCTGTGGTCTTGTATTTTACTGTCCCGGAATTACGAGAGTCCAGTCCGATTGGCTACATGACAAAGTACGATCCAAATTGTCATCCTGAAACGGGTTATCACAACGGCCATTGGAAGGAAGGTGATCAAGAGGGGGAATATCTAACCTGCTCCAAGATGGAAGGAAAGTTCTATGCCTGGAATGGATTGCATCTTGCCGTGGAAGGTCAGATGGTTGACGGAAAGAGGGAAGGTGAATTTCTATATTATGCCAAGGATGGTTCCGTGAAAGAAGCAGTACGCTACGAGAGTGGGGAACGAGTGGACGACGATAGTTGATACGAGCTGTGTGCCAGTTCCGGAAGCGTCCGGAGCCCTACCGGCCTGCAGGAGCCCAGCAAGTTCGCCTGGGCCAATGCCCCAGGAAGTTTGAAGTTTGAACCGCAGGACCAGGGCGAACCATGGTTGACCCGGAAGCGCGGTGTGGCGACCCTTGGCGAGCGGCTGCCGCTTCCACATGTACAGAGGAACAGGTCAATCGTGCACACCAGACTTCGCGCACTCCGCGCCGACATCACTACGCTGTCTGTCGACGCCATTGTCAACGCGGCGAATTCTTCGCTGCTTGGCGGCGGCGGTGTGGATGGCGCGATCCATCGGGCGGCAGGGCCGGAATTGCTGCATGAGTGCCGGCTGCTGGGTGGCTGCAAGACCGGTGAGGCGAAGATCACCAAGGGCTACCGGTTGCCGGCCAGACACATCATCCACACGGTGGGACCGGTATGGCGTGGCGGTACGGATGGTGAGCCGGAGCTGCTGGCGTCATGTTATCGGCGCTCGATGGAAATAGCTGCGCAGCATGGAATTTCATCGCTCGCTTTCCCGAGCATCAGTACTGGCGTCTATGGCTATCCAGTCGAACTCGCGGCGAAGGTCGCTGTGACGTCGGTTCGCAGTTCGCTTGCTGAGTTCCCCGAGTTCTTGGAGGTGATCTTCTGTTGCTTCTCCGGAGCGGATCTCGGGGTTTACGAGAGGGTGCTTAGAGATATGGACTAGCTTGTGGTTTGATTGCTAGGACAAATTTCGTGGAAGCGCTCTACCGCCCTGAGAGCGCACAACTGCAGTAGGCCGGATTGTGCGGCGAGGCAACAGTCGTGCGCGGTGTTGTGGCCTGCGGGCGGGACGCCCGCGGTCCCAGGGAAGGGCTTGGGCGGGACGCCCGGATGAGGCTGGTCCGGCTTGCGCGTCGAGGTAATGGTCATGCGCGGTGTTGTGGCCTGCGGGCGGGACGCCCGCGGTCCCGGGGAAGAGCGTGGGCGGGACGCCCGGATGAGGTTGGGGCGGCTTGTGCGGCAGGGCTGTGATTGAGCGGCGTGTTGTGGCCTGCGGGCGGGACGCCCGCGGTCCCAGGACAGAGCCGGTCCATCCGCGTCAGTCCTTGGTCGCCGCATTCCGGAACGCAATCAACTGCGCAAGGATGCTGACCGCGATCTCGTGCGGGGTGTGGGCGTTGATGGGCAGGCCGATGGGGGCGTGGATGCGGTTGAAATCGATGTGCGGGTCGGTTTCGGCCAGTGAGGCACGGACGGTGGCGATGCGGCGGGTGCTGCCCATCATGCCGATGAAGGCTGGCTGGGCCGTCGGATGTGTTCGCGCTGGATCGAGCGCGTTGCGGCACAGGATGCGTAGCGCGGCGATGTCGGTTATGTAGTCGCGACTGAGGAGGACGGCAAGAACACGCCGGTCGGTCTGCAGCGCTTGCGCAATCTGCTCGATGTCGCCGGACCAGACCTGCGCGGCCGGGTAGCGCGCGGGACTGGCGAAGTCGGGGCGTTCGTCGTAGAGGGAGAGATCGAAGTCGAGCAGCTGCGCCAGTTCGTACAGCGCCTGACCGCAATGGCCGCCGCCAATGATCAGCAGGCGTTCGTTCGGCGCGATGCCTTGGGCGGGGTGGTCAGGGTCGGAACAGCCGAGTTCGAGGGCGTCGAGGGTCACGGATTGCCCGTCGGCCAGTCGCTGCCGCAGGTCAGCAGCACGCTGCTGATCAGCCGGGCCGGCCCATCGCCTGAGCGCCAGTTGCATCTGTCCGCCGCAGATACCGACCGCGCCGGGACGGCCGCTCAGGTCGATGGACAGCGCGCACTGGTCTTGTTGCTGGCGCAGCATCTCGAAGGCGGCTGCCAGGACTCGTGCTTCGGCCATACCGCCGCCGATCGAGCCGGCATTGCCGTCTTCCCAGATCAGCATCCGGCTGCCAGCGCCGCGTGGGGTGGCACCGCGGGTGGCGATGACGCTGGCCATGACGACGGGGCCACCAGGCAGGCGATCTGCGAGGAGGCGGAGCAGGGACTCAGTCACTGCAACGCGCCTTGGCTGGCAGACCTCGATGCTTCGTCATTGCGAAGGAGCCCAAGCGACTGCGGCAATCCAGCGTTTTGTGGTTCGATAAGAGCGACTGGATTGCCGCGGCCCGCGCCGTGCTGTTCCACGTCTTCGACAGCAGTCGGCGCGGCGCGGGCCTCGCAATGACGATGTGGGTGAGTCGCGAAGTTGTAGTTGCGCGCGTCACTCGCGGTGTGGTCATTCTCGCCACCATGCCGCGGGCTCCGGCCCTTACACACGACTCCCAACTCCCGACTCCCGACTGCACATTCACTGTCACCGCCGCACCGCAACCACCGCCCGCCACACCGCCTCCGGCGTAGCCGGACACCCCAGATCCACTCGCTTCGGCGGTACATCGGCGAAGGCTGCAACCGCGGCGCGCAGTGCCTCGCGGACGCTCAGGGCGAGCATCAAGGGTGGCTCACCGACGGCCTTGCTGCCGCCGATGACCTGGGTGCTGGGCTGTGCGCCGCGGTGGAACAACTGGACCCGGAAGTCTTTCGGGACTTCGCCGACGGTCGGGATCTTGTAGGTGCTGGGGGCGTCGGTGAGCAGGCGGCCCTCTTGGTTCCAGCGCAGTTCCTCGCAGGTCAGCCAGCCCAGGCCCTGGACGAAGCCGCCTTCGATCTGGCCGAGGTCGATGGACTCGTTCAGTGTATCGCCGACGTCGTGCAGCAGGTCGACCCGCAGCAGCCGATGCACGCCGGTGCGGCCGCAGACTTCGACCTCGCTCACGGCGGCGCCGAAAGCAAAGTAATAGAAGGGATGGCCCTGACCGCTGGCGGCGTCCCAGTGCAGGCCTGGGGTGCGGTAGTAGCCGGTCGCCGACAGGCTGATGCGCTGGTTATAGGCGGCCAACACGACCTCATCGAAGCTCAGGCCGGTCGCTGGTCCTTCGAGAACGTGGACCTGACCATCCGCGAAAGCGATCCGCTCGACAGAAACCTGCAGTCGATCGGCGGCGACCTGCGCCAGTCGCTCGCGCAGCGTCTCACAGGCCGCCCGCACCGCCTGACCGTTCAGATCCGAACCGCTGCTGGCGGCGGTGGCCGAGGTGTTCGGCACCTTGTCGGTGCTGGTGACCATGATCTGGATGCGCTCGGACCGTACGCCGAGGCTGGCGGCGGCGACCGAGATCATCTTGCTGTGCAGGCCCTGGCCCATCTCGGTGCCGCCGTGATTGAGCTGCACGCTGCCGTCGGTGTAGATGTGGACCAGCGCGCCGGCCTGGTTGTATTCGGTCTTGTTGAAGGAGATGCCGAACTTGACCGGCGTGATCGCCAGGCCGCGCTTTCGCTGGGTATGGCTTGCGTTGAAGGTGGCGACGGCCTGGCTGCGGGCCTCGAAATCGCTGTTGCGCTTGTGCTGCGCCCACAGCTGCGGCAGGTGGTTGTCGACTACCGGCTGACCGTAGTGCGTGGTGTTGCGATCGGGCGTTTCGCCGGCGCGGTAGAAGTTGCGTTCGCGAACCAGATCGGGTGGCAGGCCAAGTGCGCGCGCAACCCTATCGATGATTTCCTCGCCGACCAGCATTCCCTGCGGACCGCCGAAACCGCGAAAGGCGGTGTTCGAGGCCAGATGGGTCTTGGCGATGGCGCCGGTGATCCGCACATTCGGCAGGTAGTAGGCGTTGTCGACATGCACCATCGCGCGCATCAGCACCGGTGGCGACAGATCGCAGCTCCAGCCGCCGTCGGCGATCAGTTCGACCTCGGCGGCGAGGACTAGCCCTTGCGCATCAAAACCGACTCGATAGCGGGCGTAGAAGGGATGGCGCTTGCCGGTCAGCTGCATGTCCAGGCCACGCGCCAATTTGATCCGCACCGGTCGGTCGCAGCGCAGCGCCGCCAGCGCGGCGATCGCAGCATAGGGATTGGCTTGCGTTTCCTTGCCGCCAAACGCCCCGCCCATGCGCAGGGAACGGCAGACGACGCGGTTGGACGGGATGCCGAGCACCTGCGCGACGATGTGCTGGGTTTCGCTGGGATGCTGGGTCGAGGCGGTGACCTGAAGCAAGCCTTCCGAATCGACTTCCGCCCAGCTCGCCTGGGTCTCGAGGTAGAAATGATCCTGCCCGCCGATCTGCAATTCGCCTTCGAGCAGGTGCGGCGAGGTACCCAGGGCGGCGGCTGCATCGCCGCGTGATATTTGTGTCGGCGGCAGATGGAAGCTGTCGGTAGCGATTGCCTCCTCGATGCTCAGACAGGCGCGCAGCGGCTCGTAGTCTACTCGCACCGCCAACGCCGCCTGCCGCGCCTGCTCCTCGCTGTCGGCGACCACCCAGGCGACCGCCTGACCGTGGTAGCTGACCTCGTCAGCCGGAATCAGCGGCTCGTCGCGCAGGATCGGACCGGTGTTGTTGCGCCCGGGAATGTCGCCGGCGGTCAGCACCGCGTGGACGCCGGGCAGGGCGAGTGCGGTCGTGCTGTCGATACGCAGGATCCGCGCGTGCGCATGCGGCGCCTGGACCGGATACAAGCTCAGCTGGCCACTTGGTGGGTGCTGTTCGTCAGTGTAGATGGCGCGACCGCTGACATGGCCGACGGCGCTTTCATGGCGGGGCGCGGTGGCGGCTGTGCGTGATGAGTCCTGATCTGCAGTAGTGTCTGGTCCGCTCATCGAGGCTGCGACGGGCTGACTGCCGTCCTGCTCCTCACGCAGCTCGCTCACGAGACCGGCGAACAGATTGGCGCACAGCGCGCGGCGATAGTCGGCGCTGGCGCGATGATCGTCGAGCGGCGTGAAGCATTCACGCAATGCGTCACAGGCGCGATTGATCAGCGGATCGTCCAGCTTCTGGCCGAGCAGCATCTGCTCCACCGCCAGCGCCCGCAACGGCACCGCGGCGACGCCGCCGTAGGCTAGTCGCACATGCTCGATCCGGCCATCTGGATCGAACGCCAACGCGAACGCGGCGGCGACGATGCTGATGTCGTCGGTCTGTCGCTTGGCGACCTTGTAGGAGCGGCTGACCAGATCCGGAGGGCGCGGTACGCGGATGGCGGCGATCAGTTCGCCGGCGGCCAGTGCGGTCTGGCGATAGCCGAGAAAGTAGTCGGCAATCGCAAGCTCGCGCGTCCCGCGCAGGCTGGTGCAGACGATCACCGCGTCCAGTGCCAGCAGCACCGGCAACAGATCGCCGATCGGCGAGGCAGTGCCCAGATTGCCGCCGAGGGTGGCGCGATTGCGAACCTGCCGCGCGGCGAACCAAGCCAGCATCTGATCCAGCGCCGGGAAAACTCCAGTCAGCTCGGTCTCCAGCCGGCGCAGACTGACCCCAGCGCCGATGCTCACCTGATCCTCGCCGATTATCAGTCGCTGCAACTCGGCGATCCGGTCCAGCGCGATATAGCCCGGCGCACGCGGTTTGTAGTGGCTGAGATCAACGCCCAGATCGGTCGCGCCGGCGATCCAGACCGCGCCCGCCAGATCCGCCTTCAAGCGCAGCGCGGATTTGATTGTGGTCGGGCTATGGAAGTCGCCGATGCGTGTCGGGGTGTGGGCGCCGGCAGTTGATTGCGCGGCCTGCAGCACGCTATCGGCGGAGCGCCCATACGCCCGGAGTTGCGCCGCGGCGGCGCGGATCGGCTGATAGCCGGTGCACCGGCAAAGATTGCCCTCGAAGCAGCCGTCATCCAGCTCGCCATTGGCCTGGCCGGCGTACAGGCTCATGACGAAGCCCGGCGTGCAATAACCGCACTGCGAGCCAGCGCAATCAACCATTGCCTGCTGCACCGGGTGCAGCCGCTCGCCGTCGGCAACCGCCTCGACCGTCAGTACCTCGCGCCCGGCCAGCATGCCCATCGGCAGCAGGCAGCTGTTGACCGAGCGCAGCTGACGCTGGCCGTCGGCACCGGTCTCCACCATCGTCAACGTGCAGGCGCCGCAATCGCCATCGGCGCAGCCTTCCTTGGTCCCAGAGAGCCTGCGTTGCCGCAGCCAGCGCAACAGCGAGACGGTCGGATCGCAGTCAGCCAGATCGATGGGCTGGCCGTTGAGGGTGAGTATGGTTGGTTCGGTCATGTGCAAAGGGTAGCGCAGGGCGGGGCACAGGGCGTTGGGAGCAGCGCGCGGCAGCCTTGGTCGGCAATGCCGTCGGAAGAGCGGAAGAGCGGAAGAGCGGAAGAGCGGAAGGGCGGATTGACCACAAAGGACACGAAGGACACGAAGGAAAGCAAAAGCAGTGAGAGTGATCGTTGGCTGGCGCTACACAGCTTCCACGTAGCAGGACGTGCCCCGAGCAGGTGCTCATGCTCAAGGCTCTTCCTTTGTGTCCTTTCCACGCAACAGGACCTGCCTGCCCAGGCACTCATGCTCAAGGCTCTTCCTTTGTGTCCTTTGTGTCCTTTGTGTTGAATTGCTCTTCTCGCTCTTTTCGCTCTTTTGGCTAGCGACATTGAACTGAGGAACTCCACCCACGCTATCCTCGCTGCCGCAATCCTGCCACGGCGACGGATCGGCTCATGGGAAAGCTCACCACGCACGTACTCGACACCGCCCACGGTTGCCCGGGTGCGGGCATCCGGATTGAGTTGTTTCGCCGCGACGACAGCAAACGCCATCCGCTGGGTGAGTTCCGCACCAATGCCGATGGTCGTTGCGATGGGCCGCTGCTGGCGGACGCGGCGCTGACGGTGGGCTGCTATGAACTGGACTTCCATGTCGGCGATTATTTCGCCGGTCGCGGGGTGGCACTGGCGCAGCCGCGCTTTCTGGATGTAGTGACGCTGCGCTTCGGGATTGCCGACGCCCAGGCGCACTACCACGTGCCGCTGCTGGTGTCGCCGTACAGCTACAGCAGCTATCGCGGCAGCTGAGCTTGACGATGGAGGGCTTCCTGCTCGATGCGCTGACCTTCCTGCTGCGCTGGCTGCATGTGGTGGCGGCGATCGCCTGGATCGGCGAGTCATTCTATTTCGTCGCCTTGGATCGCGGCCTGAAGCCGGCCGCCGAGCGCGCCCAGGGACTGTTTGGCGAGTCCTGGTCGGTGCATGGCGGTGGCTTCTACCTGAAGCAGAAGTTCATGCCGGCGCCGGCACTGCTGCCGGCCGAGTTGCACTGGTCGAAATGGAAGTCCTACACCACCTGGCTGAGCGGTTTCGCGCTGCTGACGCTGACCTATTTGTGGTCGCCGCGGATCCATCTTATCGATCCGACCGTTGCCGCACTGACGCCGTCATTGGCCATCTGGCTGGTCCTGGCGCTGTTGCTGGTCGGCTGGTTGCTGTACGACTTGCTGTGCCGGATGCTCGAGAGGCACGAGCGCCTGCTCGGGTTGGCGGTGGCCGTGCTGGTGGCTGGCCTTTGCCTGCTGACGACCAGCCTGTACAGCGGCCGAGCGGCCTTCCTGTTGACCGGCGCGGTGCTGGGCACCTGGATGAGCGCGAATGTGTTCTTCGTCATCATCCCGGGCCAGAAGCGCATCGTCGCCGCGCTCAAGCGGGCCGAAGCGCCCGATCCGCTCGACGGTCTGCGTGGCAAGCAGCGCTCGGTGCACAACACCTACCTGACCCTGCCGGTGGTCTTTGCGATGCTCAGCACGCATTACGCGCCGGCCTACGCCCATCCGCACAACGGCTGGCTGCTGATCTTGTTCCTCGCCGCGGCCGCGCTGATCAGGCAGTTCTTCGTGCTCTGGCACAGCGGCCAGCGCGCCTGGGGAATGCTCGGCGCCGGCGTGGTCGTGCTGCTGCTCGCGTTTGGTTGGTTGGCGCCGGTTGGGCGGGCACCAGCAACAACGCCTGCGCCCGCA
>JBGTIE010000375.1:0-2495 GCA_041745855.1 Lysobacterales bacterium
ATCAAAAGGTAGGCGATCAGAATACTGAAATCGATGGCGCCGACCTGAAACTCACCAGGCATCAGTAGTCCTCCCCTGCGCGCCGGTTGCAATCTTGCACCGTACGTTGCGTCATTTTGGGAGAACCGACACGATCAGCAAAGCGGCACGCGGAGTTTGCCGTACTATTGTTCAGCGTGCGCAAGATCAGTGTCGACCACCCTGACTTGATCGGCCTTCTGAACTCGCAGATGACGGTGGCATCGTACGACAGAAACCTCAACCCGAATTTTTCTGTTCATAGCAATTTTTGTAAAGCCGCCTCGACTTTCACCGCGTCCGTCGCCACTCATTGATTGTTGGCAGCAATGCAAACATCGCGGCGCTGAGCAGCCGACCGAAATGCTCCTCAAGCTATTGAAATGAAAATACTATTTCTCCCGACTCAACGGCTCGCAATCGATGTTGCGCCGCAGCACAATCGCTTCTCGTTTGCGACATCAGCGGGCGCTTCGATCACCCATGCGTCCCCCCAGATAATACCAACCCTGCGATATTTTGACTTGCCTGACTTGTAAAATAGGGCTGATCCGGCTTGGCTGCTGGGAAAGAAAGGTACGCCATGCCCAGAGTTGTGCCGATTCGTACCGACATTCCAGCTGCTGGTGAGCGACAACCACCTTGACCGGTAGCGACCGGCGGCGAGGCTCCTCCGCTCCGCCCTTCGCCTCTGGATCGGCACGCCCTCCGGAGCGTCAGCGTCAGCGGTTTCCGGGTTGCCAGGACGCTGCGCTGAATGCGGAGCTTGCGCGGCACCCTTAAGGCGCGACGGTCGAATGGCTGCAGTTGTTGTGACGCCGCCACAACTCGGTGTTGTGACCTTCGGGTACATTGGCGCAGGGGCTCGAACCATAGCCCCGCAACGTGTTGTATCGAGCGATCTGATCCGCGCTCAGCAGCGGTGGAGTCGAGAGGTGGCGCGACAGGTGGATGAAACGAAGCTCTGCCCGTGTGGCTTCCGCTTCCGCGATTAGCGACCGCAGGCGCGAATCGTCGAACTCACCGGCCCCAAATGCCGTCTCGATCGCTGCCTCTGCTTCGATCAGCCGGGAACCGGCCTCAATGGCTTCGTCCTGCATCTCTGCGAAGATCGCCTGAATGGCCGCAACCTGATCGGCCAAGAGCGGGATTTCATCGCGCAGTTCCAGCAAGTGCGCCGGACCGGGAGCCCCGTTCAGTTCCGCGGCCAGCGCGAGTCCCCAGCCACCACCGCGGCGCAATTCTTCGATATCGGTCTCGGAAAGGCCTTTGATCGTACGAGTTTCGAACCCTGCATACGGTGAAGCATGGTCGGAATGGCCCTGGGCTGGTGAGAGGGCGGGGATGGCGACAATCACGAGGGCAAGGGACAGAGTGAGCAAGGACTGCACGGGCAAGGTTCCTCCGTTCTTCTGGTAACCCGGGTGGCACACGCGAGCCAGATGCCATATGATATTGATCATGTCGCAGGTTTTTGCACCGCTTTTTGAAGCTGCCGAAACCCGCCTTGTCCAAACCGGGACGTGGCTCTTCCATGGCGGCGATCCTGTCCGAAGCATGTATCTTATCACCGCGGGCATGGTGGACCTGACACGTGTGACCAGCGCTGGGACATCCGTCATCCTGCAGAGAGCGCGATCCGGCCAAGTGCTGGCCGAAGCGTCAGCCTACGCCACCGCCTATCACTGCGATGCCCGGGCGATAACTGCGTCTTCAATGCGCGGGGTCTCGCGCGAGGCGCTTTATCGTGAGTTGTCCAGGCGTCGTCAGAACTGACGGGGAAGCCCAAATCGGAAGCCTGCCAGCCTAAGATTGGCTGGCGCGTACCTGCCGATTGTCTCCTGAGCCTTCGCAACGGCGAGCCCGGGGATCCCGTGACAGCGAGCAGCGTCGCGGCTCATGTCCTGACCACTTGCCTCTTTACCCCTTCACTCTTGGGGGCTGGGGCAAAGCCCCTCCGGATACTACGATAATAGTGTGCCCGGGGCGGTTCAGCGGCGTGATCAAACTGTCCGGTTATTGGATAAAAATGGGACAGTTGAAGTGGACATAAAACGGTGGTTCATGGGCCTTAGGCCGCGGTTGGTGATGCCCGTCTATGACGACGGCTTTCCTCGTGCTCGTGCCGCCCACGGTCTTGGAGGGTCAAAGCTGCGAAGCCCAGCGGGGGTGCTCGTTGTCCACGACGAAGGGATGCGCGTGCCGCCGCTCCCCCTGAAGATGGGGGTGATCGAGCGGCAGGTTGTCGTGGGTGTGAGCGAGGATCAGCGGGTCCTCCTTCGGCCAGAGCCGCAGCGCGGTCAGAGTGCCAGCAGCGGCCAGCGCCGCCAAGGCGCCGAGCGCGGTGACCGCCCCAAATTCTGTCATCAGCCAGCCGGAGAGCGGATAGCTGACGAGCCAGCAGGCGTGGCTGAGGGCAAACTGTGCCGCGAACAGCGCCGGGCGATCCTGAGCGTGCGCCGAGCGGCGCAGCAGCC
>JBGTIE010000376.1:0-11330 GCA_041745855.1 Lysobacterales bacterium
GCCCTCTCGCCCACGCTGTGGCCCGAAGCGATGCGCAGCCCGCCAGGCTTCACAGAAGCCCATGCATTGGCGCAGGCTGAGGCGCTCTTGCTGTTGGGGCAGCGGACCGAGGCTGACGTTGCGCTGCGCGCGATCCAGGCGCGGCTGGATGCCCTCGACACGCCCTATCCCGGCGGCTGGTCGCCCAATGGTCACTATTGGCCGTCCGACCTGCCCGGCCTGCTCGGCGATCTCGACGGCGTGCTCGCCGCGGAACGCGACTACCTCGAGAACACAGCGCGGGATGTCTATTCGAATGGCGACGTCCGCCTGGCCCTGGCCGTGGCGCTTGCCCGCGCCGGCAATGCCGAGCGTTCTTTGGGCCACCTGGAAGCCATCACCGATGTGCTCGGCCCTGCCTTCTATCTGCGCTTCTCGATCCACCCCGGCCTCGACACGATTCGCGAGCATCCGCGCTACCTGGCCCTGAAGGCGGCGTACGAGCGCATGGCAAGCGAGCAGAAGCCGTGAGCGTTCCAGCCGGGCGCTAGCAATCTTTTGTTGCCTGGCTGCCGAGCGCGACGATTCCCCTGCTCGTCGGGGTTTCACAAGCGACTGGCCGAAAGCCTTTCGGGTGCCCGATCCGAAACTCGCAAGCATTTGCGGCCCCGTTTTCGCCTAAGCTGCCCAAATGATCTCCTCAAGTTCCCGCACCAGTTCACAGGATGCCAGCGCTTGGGTCCAGCGCTGGCGGCGGGCCGAGAGAGAGCTCGACGTGTGCAGGCTTGAGGCCTTGCGTGCGCTGGGTGAGCGTGAGGCTGCACGACGCTTCGCGACCTTGCTGCGCCTGGACGGCGACTATCCGCTTCGGCCCTCCAGCGGTCTGGTAGAGCAGCAACGCATCTTCGACCGATTGCGCGAGCAGCGATGAGCCTTGGACCGGTTTTTGACGCAGCGCTTGAAGCGCAGCGCGCGTGCGACAAGGCCGGATTCCGTTGCTGCGTGATCGGCGGTGTGGCCCTGCAGCGCTGGGGTGAGCCACGCTTCACCGCCGACGCCGATCTTTCGGTCCTTGTCCGCTCTGGCGAGGAATCGCGTGCGGTCCAGCGCCTGCTCGCCGCACTGCCCGCGCGAATCGACGATGCGGCCGGCTTTGCCGAGCGCACGCGGGTCGTACTGCTGCGTTCCGGGCAGGGGGTCGGCATCGACATCGTGCTGGCTGGGCTGCCGTATGAGTCGCGTGTCATCCACCGCGCGAGCGATTGGCGTCTCGATGACGCGACCACGCTCAGGACCTGCTCGGCTGAAGACCTGCTGGTCATGAAGGCCTTCGCCGCGCGCGACAAGGACTGGGCCGACGTCACCAGCATTATCGAGCGTCAGGCCGGCAGACTGGACCTGGCGTTGGTTCGGGTCGAGCTCGCGCCCCTGGTCGAGGCCAAGGAGGCGCCGGAGATCATCGAGCAGCTGGAACTGCGAATCCGGCGGCACGGAACCCCACCATGACCCCGCACTGCTGCCGGGGGCGCTAGATGCTTGCGGGAAGAACGGAAACAGAAGGGCCCACACCGCTACGCGCCGTAATGTTTGGAAGCTTCAAGCTCCTCGCGCCAGACGGATCCGAAATCCCTGTGGGTGGCAAACGCACGCAAGCCCTGCTTGCCATGCTTTGTCTGGCGCCCGGAGTTGCATTCGATCGGGATCAACTCAGTCAGCTGCTGTGGCGGGGGAAGTTCAGCGCCCATGCGCGGGCAAGTCTGCGGCAGACCCTGCTGGGGCTGAACAAGCTGCTCGCACCTATCCGTGACGACTTTCTTGAGGTCACTCGCGAGCGGGTAGCGGTCAGCGCCGAGGCCGTGCAAACCGACCTTGCCGAATTGGAGCAGGCGCTAGGCGACAGAACAGCGACCGGTGCGAGCGAGCTGCTGCTGGCCATCGGCGGCAAGCCGCTGCTGGACAGACTCGATCTGGGTGAACCCTTCAACCAATGGCTAGCTGGACAGCGCGCAGAGGTCGAGCAGCGCCTGCGGCATGCTGTGGAGCAGGTCCTGGCAGACTGTCGGCGCTGCGGTGACAGCCTTGCGGACGAGCAGCTCCGGGCTGCCTGGCGCTTGCGCGACGCGTCAGCCGCTTCGCCCGACAGCGATCGACGCGTGCGCATCGCGGTGCTGCCGTTCCATTGGTCGGAGGCCGACGAGGAGCTGGGGCCTATCGCGCACGGCCTGTTCGACGAGCTGGTCACCAGCCTCGGCAAAGCGCCTCAGCTGCTCGTCGCCGGACGTGCCTCGTCGCTGCTGGCCGGCAAGATGGCTAGACCGCTACCGCAGATCGCGCAGGCGCTTCATGTCTCGTATTTGCTGGAGGGCTCGATTCAGAGGCAGCAGGATGAGTTGCGCATTCACGTTGGTCTGGTCGATGGCGCATCGGGATTCGAGCGTTGGTCGCAGAGCTATCGCGGCGCCAGCGACGACCTTTTCGCCCTGCAGGCGGAGATCGCGGGCGAGGTTACCCGCGAGCTTGGCGACGTGCTCGGGCGCAAGATGCAGGCGCCCGGCCCTCGGCGCACGACCACCAGCAAGGCGGCCTACGATCTGTACCTGCAGGGCAGGGCGCTGACCACGCGCGCCATCGGCGATGGCGTGCTGGCCAAGGCGGTGGAGCTGCTTGAACGATCACTGCAGATCGACCCGCAGTTCGCGGCCTGCTGGACAGCCTTGGCCGAAGCGTACGCGTACACCGCGGTCTACACGCCCTGTCTGGACCGGGTGGCAGAATCGGTGCGCATGGCCGAGTGCGCATCGAAGGCCATCGAACTCGATCCGCAGCAGGGCCACGCCCGCGCCATGCTCGGCATCCACCGCTGGACCGAGAGCGACCCGGTCGGCGCGCTCGACCTGGCCCACGAGGCCTATCGCCTGGAGCCCGACAATCCTGATGTCGTGCTGCGGCTGGGATCCTTCCTGCTCTATATCGGCCGCACCCGCGAGGCGCTGCCGTATATCGAAACCGCGATCGACCTGGATCCCTTCAACGGCCGCAGCTTCGCGATGCTCTCGGTTGCCCATCTCAATCTGGGCGATATCGGCAAGGCGATTGCGGCCGGCCACCGCATGGTCGATCTGGGCCTGCCCTCGATGTGGCTGGCCGTGGCCACGGCTGCCTCGGGCAACCACAAGTTCGCGGTGGAGCAGTACTGGCAGACGCGCCTGCTGATGAACACGGTCATCTTTCCGCCTGCGGGTACCCGGCCGCTTACCGGAGCGGCCCTGGACACCTATTGGCGGATCGCTGCCAGAGGCGTTTGCAGCGGACGCGCGGTACATCGGGCGATTTACTGCACCACGCTGGACTATCTGCACGCGACCCTGCGCGACCCCTGCGATACCAGCATCGTCGCCCCGGCCATCTGGATGGGCTACGCCAAGATGGTGTTCAAGACCCTCGGCAGCCAGATCACCCCGGCCAACATGTACTGCCTGATGTCGCTCTGGGCCGATGTCGACCCGATCCGTCGCACCCGCCAGCATCCCGGGTTCATGGCCTTTGCCAAGCGCATCGGCCTGGTGGCCGCGTGGGACAAGTACGGCTGGCCGGATCTGTTGCCATCTCCCAACCGAGCCTGAGCTTCGAACTGCGCCAAAGATTTGACGATGAATTGACGCTGCAGGCGTCGTCCTCCGGCCGCGTCGCGTGCATGATTTCTCTCGAGTACATCCGCGGGGAGGAGCATCGCCAATGGCCGCGCGCTCGGAACCCTGGAACCGTATCGCCATGCCCTTTCGGGACAAGGAGCCAACGTGAACGTCCATCCTGCACTGATCGCGCTGCTGTTTGCGGCCGCAAGCCTTGATGCAAATGCCGACTGCGGCACGTCACCTGCAACAATGGAATTTCGCAGCACGCCGCCGCTGCTTGCCCACGAAGCGGATTCGGCACTGGTTGTGAAGATTCACGAGAGCGGCTGCGTTGCCGCGCGATTCCCGAGCCAGGACATTCGGCATGGCACATGGGTCCTGCCGCTCGCCGAGAGCGATTACTTGCGGATGATCGCGCAGATCGAAGCGGTCGGTCTGCGCGTGCTGGATCAGTCCTCCCTGCAGAGGGACGTTTCTGAACAGAAACAGGCACGTGCCTTGTCGAGCAACACCTTCTACCGGGTGCTGGATGAGAACATCATCGAATTCGACTTGGCAGCCAGCACGAGGCGGGCGGCAACCAGGTTGCGCTTTGCCAGTCTGCGCAACGACTTGCTGAACCTACCGCATCACTCAACGCTGATCGGGATTGCATCTGTCCAGCAACTCTTCGAGTCCCTTGCCAACACCGCGCACGAAGAGGGGATCCAGCGATGAGCCGTTCGATCGGGGTCTGCGTTGCGCTCGCTCTGGGCGTCGGTACCAGCATCGCCAGTGCGGGTACGTTTATCAATTTCGCTGCAAACCAGAATCGGGTTGTGCATGGCGGCGGCTACAATGGTGTCGGCGGCGAAATCCAGGTCAGTGTGTGTCTCGACCCGGGTGCCTTGCCACTAACTGGCAACCCGGAGCAAGCGATACGAAATGTTGTAGCGGCCTTCAACCAGCTGACACCTACGATAGGAAACATTGCCGACCATCCTGACGGCGGATCGGACTTCGAGTCCGTCCTTCTGCACGAGATCGGGCACTGTATCGGCATGGACCACAACGCGCTGGGTCCGTCGGAAACGGGCTCGAATGACGCACTCAACTATTTCGCAAACACCTTCATGGGCGCGAATGGCGCATTCAACGTCAACGCCGGTGCTGATGGCGTTCGTGGCAGCCGCGACGACATTCGCGGTGACGACATCAATCGAAACTGGTTCCGCAAGAACACCAACAATCCCTTCGAGATTCCACCTGCAACGGTTGATCGCAACACGTACTCGACATTGCTGTCGGATCTGCCGGGCGGGCATAACTTCGTCGAGAACTCAACCTCCTTCGGACCCTGCAATGGCGGGCAACCGAACACCAGTGGGCTGCGCGGCTTTGCGCCAACGCATAACACGATGTTTCCGGTCATCTGCTCCAACAATGTGATAAGACGTCTGGCGCCTGACGACGTCGCAACGCTGCGGATCGCACGCGCCGGACGCGATGGCATCCAAGGCAGCGCAGACGACTACACGCTTCGGCTGAACTACATAGGTCAGTCCGCTACCTGCAACATCAAGATCCGGTTCACCAATACCGCGGGCTTTGCATTCTGCGGAACCAGCGCTTCTGCGGCGCCAAACGGCGACTTTGCGGTGACGAGCGCAACTGCCGAGTTTCAGAACACGGTGAACTGGTTTTACAACCAGGTCCCCAGTGAACCACCGCCGAACATCGGCCCCACCGTCTCGGCCAACACCCCAGCCAACAACAGCACCACCGCGCTCGGCGGCGGCAACGTAGGGGCCAATGTCAACGGCTCGATCACTTTCAGCGTTGCTGGCGGCTCCGGGACGGGTACGACGTCGCTGGTGTGCGCGGTCGGCTCCGGCTCAGTCGTCATAACCTCGAATGCAACGCAGACGATCGCGGTGGGCGGTAACGCCAACCCGGTCGGAGTGCGCTTCACACTCACCGCCAATCCGCAGACCGGAGTGATCAATTGCACCGCAACGGCGCAAGGCGGGGGGGTCAGCAATTTCAGCTACACATTCACCGCAGATGCTGGCACCGGCGCGCCGCCTGGCGAGCTGTGCGTGGAGGTGGGCCAGCCTATACCGGACAACAACGCGCAGGGTCTATCGAGCACGCTGCCCGTGGCCCAGCCGGGCACCATCACCGATCTCGACGTTCTTCTGGATATCAATCACACCTGGGTAGGTGACCTGATCGTCGACCTGGTGCATGCAAGCAGCGCAACCACCGTGCGCCTGGTCAATCGCGTGGGTGTTACCGGGGGCGGGTTCGGCTGCTCGGGCTCCGACATCCGGGTCACACTCGACGATGAGGCAACCCTTGGCATACAGACCGATTGTCAGAGCCAGCAGGGCCAGCCTGCCTTCCCGGCGCCACGCTACCGCCCGGCCAACGCACTGTCGGGCTTCGACGGGCGCTCATTGAACGGCAACTGGACATTGCGCGTCAGCGACAACGCCGAAGGCGATCTCGGACAACTGGTGCGCTGGTGTCTGCTGCCCACAACAGCTGGCAATCCGAACACCATCTTCGCAGATGGGTTCGAGCCTTAGTCGAGTGGCGGTGTCGCTGCTGGGTTCCGGATGAGTCATGAGCGAGCGGTTACTCACCACAGCCGAGGTCGCCGCTGGATTCATGGCGCTATGTCGCGCCGGTAACCATCGCACTGCCGGCGAGACCTATTGGGCCGACGACGTGGTCAGCATCGAGCCGCACGGGCTGGCTGACGGGACCGCTGCGGTGTGTCGCGGCATCGAGGCGGTACGCGCGCGGAACTTGCGCTGGCTCAGCACCCACGGCATCGAGGATCTGAGCCTGGACGGCCCGTATGTCACCGGCGATCACTTCGCGCTGTTCGCCGACATGCTGATAGTCCACGCCGGCCAGCGCACGCCGCACAGCCAGATCGCCGTGTTCGTGGTGCGCGACGGCAAGATCATCGAGGAGCGCTTCTTCCATGAATGAAGCAATGAAGACAGCGCCGTGGCAATGCCATGTGACATCCAACTTCACCTGAGGAACATCCCATGCCCGTTACGCCCAAATCCCTGGCCCACGTGGTCTACCGCACCCGTCGCTTCGCCGACATGCTGGACTGGTATTGCAGCGTATTCGACGCCAGGGTGCAGCATCAGAACCCTGCAATGGCCTTTTTGACCTTCGACGACGAGCATCATCGTTTCGCATTCATCGACCTGTCGGTCGTCAACCCCGATGGGGCCGAACCAGATACGAAAAGCTATGTCGGCGTCGATCACCTGGCCTGGACGATAGGCTCGCTGGAAAGCCTTTTCAGCAACTACACCGAGTGCAAGGCCAAGGGTATCGAGCCCTATTGGTGTGTCCACCACGGATTGACGGTATCGATGTACTACGCCGACCCGGACGGCAACCAGATGGAGTTCCAGGTCGATGCCTTCGACTCCGCCACGGAATGCAACGCCTACATTTCCGGCCCACCCTTCGAAGCCAATCCGATCGGCGTCGAGTTCGATCCCGAGCAGTGGCTGGCTGCCGTTCGCAACGGGGCCTCGCTCGATGATTTCCGGATCAGAAAGGTCAACGAACCAGTCTCGCCGATCCGCGGTGCGGTCAGCGCACTGCTCTGACAGGACGGGACTTGGCAGCCCGCTCAAAATCGTGAGCAACAGAGTAAGTCGCTCGCCAAGCTGCCCCCAATGACTGAGGAATGAAACCGATGAACGACTCCAGTGACCGAACAGACATGCAGCAGATTGAAGCCGTGATGCAAACCTACGTCGAGGGTGGCCGGACCGGTAGCGTCGATGCCCTGCGCCCGATTTTCCACGAACTGGCCACGATCTGCGGCTACGTCGGCCCGGACCTGTTCGCCCAGCCCATCGAGCAGTTCTACGACTGGCATCAGGAAAACGGTCCGGCCGCGGACCTCGAAGCCGGCGACAGCCGGATCGACATCGAAGGCACGGCGGCGACAGTGCGCATCGAACTCGACAACTGGAAGGGCCACCGCTTTACCGACTTCTTCACGCTGGTCAAGATCGAAGGCCAATGGCAGATCATGAGCAAGGTGTTCTACCTGCATCCGGAGTGAGCAAACGAAATGAATCCTTTTGACGTACCCCGACGAACCGATCGCAACGCCAGGTCCGCGCGCCGGGCCCGGGTGTCGAGCAACATCTCTACCAAGGAGCTCACCTGATGATCCGAATGCACGTGCTTGCAGTCTCGATGGCGCTGCTGCTCGCAGGGTGCGAAT
Source organism: Lysobacterales bacterium (assembly GCA_041745855.1). Lineage (GTDB taxonomy): Bacteria > Pseudomonadota > Gammaproteobacteria > Xanthomonadales > SZUA-5 > JAWLAT01. The sequence continues at coordinate 7,870 of JBGTIE010000376.1, forward strand.
CGTCCGACCGCCCGGCGCCGGCGGCGGTTGACCATGCTCCGGCGGAAACTCCCGATGGGCAATCGCAGCCAGCCTTCGAGCAGGCAGTCGACGCTCTCACCCGAAGCTATTTCGGCCTGCTGCCAGAAGCTGCGACCTACTACGGCGCTGATGAAGGCCTTGCACCGGGCTACAGTTCCCGGCTCAATGATCGCTCACCCGCGGGCGTTAAGGCGCTCACATCGGCAATCGAGCGGCAACTCGATCTGCTGAAGTCCGTGCCGGGCGAATCGCTGGAGCCGGCGCAACGCCGCGCGCGGGACTCGCTGGTCGTGCTGTTCGACGGTGCGCTCGGGCCCTCGCGGCTGGTCGACTACGGCAGCAGTCTCGATGCCTACGGGGTGTGGTTCCTGCCCTACGTGGTGAACCAGATTTCCGGCCCCGTCCTGTCGATCTCCAACCTGATGGCAGCACAGCAGGGCGTGTCCAGTGACAAACAGGCGCAGGCCTATCTCGACCGACTGCGGCAGGTCGCCACCGCTCTCGACGGCGTGCTCGACAAGCTGCGCCACGATGTGGCGCTGGGCGCGATTCCGCCTGACTTCGTGCTGCACAAGTCGCGCGCAGTGATCGAGGGCTTCGCCGGCGGTCCGGCCGAAAGCAACGTGCTCTATACCAGCTTTGTCGGAAAGCTCGACACGGCGAGCGTTGCAGACTCGGCAGCGCTCGCTGCGCAGGCCTTGCAGATAATTGAGGACGAGGTCCTTCCGGCCTACCGCCGTATCGGCGCCTACCTGCGGGAAATCGAGCCGAATGCACCGCATGAAGCCGGCGTCTGGCGGCTGCCGAACGGCGAAGCCCTCTATGCCGCCATGGTTCGGCAGATGACCGACAGCGACCTCGATCCCGAGACGGTGCACCAGATCGGGCTCGACGAGGTTGCCCGCATCACCGCAGAAATGAACACTCTGCTGGAGGCCCAGGGCTATACCGAGGGGACCGTCGCCGAGCGCATGCTGGCGCTCGGCCGCGAGAAGCGCTTCATCTTTCCCAACACCGAGTCCGGAAAAGCCGCCTTGCGTGCCAGCATCGAGGAGCACATGGCCAGGGTGGATGCGTTGTTGCCACAGTATTTCGGGGTGCTGCCGAAACATCCGGTCGAGCTCCGCGTGGTGCCCGAATACGCGCAGGCGTCGGCGCCGCGCGGTTACTACGACGCACCGGCACCCGACGGTACGCGCCCGGGCATCTACTGGGTCAACCTGCGCGATACCGCAATGCTTCCCGGTTTCTCTGCGCCGACCCTGACCTTTCACGAGGCCAATCCGGGCCATCACATGCAGGTAGCCATCGCCGTCGACCAGCCGGCGCCGTTTCTGGCCAAGGTCTTTTTCTCCAATTCGACCGGAGAAGGTTGGGCCCTGTATGCCGAGGCGCTGGCTGCCGAAATGGGCCTGTATGTCGACGACCCATTCGGCGACCTGGGCCGGCTGCGGGACGAGTTGCACCGCGCCGTGCGCCTGGTCGTCGACACCGGCCTGCATGCCAAGCGATGGACCCGCGAACAGGCCATAACGTACATGATCGAAACCGAGGGTGCGCTGCCTGCCACGGCCGAATCCGAAGTGGAGCGCTACGCGGTCTGGCCGGCGCAGGCGCTGGGCTACAAGATCGGCATGCTGACATTGCAGCAGCTGCGGCGCGAGGCGGAAGCCGCCTTCGGCGAACGCTTCGACATCCGTGACTTCCACGACCGCGTGCTGGCGATTTCCTCCTCGGCTCTGCCGGTCATCGAGCGGGAGATTCGAGCCTGGATCGACGAGCAGGCAGGCGACCGGGGAGCCGGCCAGGAGCCGTGACATGATCCTGCGCCGCGTCATCGAACACGTCAAAGCCCAGAACTGGTTCGCCGTCGGCATCGATTTTTTGATCGTGGTCGTCGGGGTGTTCATCGGCATCCAGGTGTCGAACTTGAATGCCGCGCGGGTCGAAGCGGCCAAGGCCGACAGTTATCTGCAACGACTGCACCACGACGTATCCGACGATATCGTCATGCTGGAACAGCGCAAAGCACTGTGGGCCCGTCAGATCAAACTCGGTCTGGAAGCGCTGGCGGCGGACCAGGTATCTCCCGGCGAGCAGGCACGTGCCTGGGAGATCGTTCGCGCGTTTCATCACGCCAGCAACTCCGTGCCGCTGCATCTGCGCGATGCCACCTACGTCGACATGGTGAGTTCAGGGCAGCTCGGTTTGATCGCGGATACAGAGTTGAGGGATCTCGTAACGCTGTATCACAACGCCTACTGGGCTGTAGACCTCAGTTCGCTGATTCCCGAATACCGTATGGCGGTGCGACGCATCATCCCGCCGGAAGTCCATAACCATCTTTCCCTTTTAGTCTGCCGAGAGTTCGAACCACCACATCGCCACATCCTGAAAGATTGCGCCGCGCCGACTGTCGACATCGACTTCGCTGGTCTTGCCAATTCGTTGATCGCTGATGATGCGCTGCGCGGCGACCTGGTGTACGCCCTGTCGGTGATGAATACCTCGACCCACATCGTCGACGGCGTCATTCTGGTTGCGGCAACCGGGCTTCGGGATCGAATCGACGAGGCGCTAGTGGGCCACGCAAATAGTTCGCCGATGGATACAAGCCGGTGAGGCACCTTGATCCTCCGCCGCCTCAATACGTCGGACAACCTGGAGCACTACCCATGAAGACCCTTTGCTTTGCACTCGCGACCGTCGCTGCGCACCTGAGCACCCTCGCCGCTGCGGCGGACGAGCCACGGGCCGTCGTCGAAGCCGCCTACGAGGCCTTTGCCCAGGGCGACATGGACCGATTCGCCGGTCTCATGGCGCCCGACATCGTCTGGAACGAGGCCGAGGGCAATCCCTACGCCGATCTCAACCCCTACGAGGGTCCGGAAGCCGTCATGTCCGGCCTGTTCTCAAGGCTCGCGACCGAGTGGGAGTCGATCACGGTCACGCCGAGCGAATACGTGGTCGACGGTGACCGGGTGGTCGTCTTTGGTCGCTACGACGAAGTCTACAAGGCCACCGGCGAGCACCTCGACATTCCGTTCGTCCATTCCTGGACCGTGGCGGATGGCCACCTCGTCGAATTCCAGCAGTACACCGACACCGCGGCGCTGGTTGCGGCCATGAGCCGGGCGCCCGACGCGGTTGTTGATTCCGACGAGGTCGCGTCGAGCGGACAGCTGAAATACGCGACCGGTGATCCGGCCTCTTGGCCAGCCGAGCTCGACGCGGTGATTGCCGCCCCGGACAACCACAAGGTGTTGCTCGAAAACGACCGCGTGCGCGTGCTCTACGTGACCCTGGGGCCGGGCGAGGTAGAGCCGCTCCATTCGCACCGCTGGCCCAGCGTGCTCCACATCCAGCAGGCGGGCCACTTCCTGGACCGTGACGCCGAGGGCAACGTGATCTTCGACTCCCGCGAGGCCCCGCCGCTCGAG
>JBGTIE010000377.1:0-15737 GCA_041745855.1 Lysobacterales bacterium
GGGTCGTGTCCATGCTCATCTATCCCCAAGTCCTTGCCACGGAAAAGGTCCGGACCTGCCATGAATCTGCCGGTCCAGACCGCGAGGAGATTAAACCAGGCGCGCGCTCGACGAGCGGCAGGCAGGTCAGTGCGCAAGAGCTGGTGCATCACGACCATGTGACTCATCATGCTCGCCACGCGGTGCTCTTCGCCCCAACCGTCATTGCGTGACCCCTTTTCCGGCCCGTTGTGCACACGGGCCATGAACCAGCAAGAGCGGTCTCACGCGGAGACGCGGAGGACGCGGAGGAAGAGCAAGATCGAGGCGCGTAGTGCGAACAGCAGTCTTGAGCCGCGTTCACGACGCCAGAGGGTTCACGAGGCCTGATGTCAGATTGTTTAATTAAAAGCTCTCTCCGCGACCTCCGCGTCTTTCGCGTGAGAATGGTTCTTCCTCCGAGCGCCTTCTTCGATCTGGAAATGCACATGGGCCTTGAACCCTCGTCATCGCGAGGGAGCCCAAGCGACCGCGGCGATCCAGTTGCGTTTCGCTGATGCTCTACCGCCCTGAAAGGGCAGCACAAGTTAGCCTGGGGCAACGCCCCAGGAAAACCGGACACAGAATGCCAGAGCCCTGAAGGGGCGAACCATGGTCGGCTGCTGGACCGCGGCCCGGATCAGGCGCGCTGGCTACACGGTCATGCCGATCTGCCGCACGTACGGACATCGGGCGCCCCTTCAGGGCTTTCGGTTCGACGCGCTGCTTACCTGGGGCGTTGCCCCAGGCTAACTTGTGCTGCCCCGTTGGGCGAAGAGCACGGCGTGGCGAGCCGTGCGGAGAATCAAAAACTTACCTGATGGGTTCATGGAGAGGCATATGAGCGGCGACTGGTTGCGAATCGCGCCGGACTCCAGGCGCATGCCGCGGCAATCCAGGAATTTTTTTATGAGGAGCGGAAGAGCGCTGGATTGCCGCGGTCGCTTAGGCTCGCAATGACGAGGCTTCATGGCAGGCCCAACTGAGCTACAGTGCAGCCTTCTTCGTGACTACAAGGACAACCCCATGGTCAGCCGCTATCTAGGTCTTGCCCTGCTCATCGCAGGTGTCGTGCTCGGCTATTTCGCATACCAGGCCACCGGCAGTCTGGGCGAGCAACTGGTGGAGGGGGTCACCGGCCGTTACTCCGACAGTACGATGACCTACATCATTGCCGCGATCATCTGCGGCGTAGTCGGCATTGGTTTGCTCGTTGCCGGCAAGAAGTGATCGCGTCGGCATGAAGAACCTGCTCAGCAATCGCAGTGACAGCGAGGACGGCTCGCCCCGACTGGCGGTCCTGATCGACGCTGACAACGCACAGGCTTCGGTGATCGAGCCGTTGCTGGCCGAGATTGCCAAGTTTGGCGAAGCCACGGTCAAGCGCATCTACGGCGACTTCACCGCACCTACCAGTGCGCAGTGGAAGAAGGCGCTGAACAAGCATGCGATCAAGCCGGTGCAGCAGTTTGCCTATACCAAGGGCAAGAACGCCACCGACAGCACGCTGATCATCGACGCGATGGATCTGCTCTACACCGGCCGCTTCGGAGGCTTCTGTCTGGTTTCCAGCGACAGCGACTTCACCGGCCTGGCGCTGCGGATCAAGGAGGAAGGCCTGATCGTGCTGGGCTTTGGTGAGCACAAGACCCCGGACGCCTTCCGCAATGCCTGTCACAAGTTCATCTTCACCGAGGTGCTGCGGTCATCTGACGACAATGACAAGGCGAGCGCCAGGAGTTCAGAAGCCAAGGCGCACAAGACCAGTCGGGATGGCAAGAAAGCTGGGCCGCCGAAGGCAGCGAGCCCGCCCGCGCGTGGGGACGCCGCGCACGATGAGGACAGCCATGACGGCGGCAGCAATGCCCAACGCTCCGGCGGCAAAAAGGAGTTCCCGCGCGCCTTCGTCGTCGAGGCCCTCAATACCGCCAGCGACGAGGACGGTTGGGCCGATCTGGGTACCTTCGCCAATTATCTGACCAAGCTGCAGCCCGATTTCGACCCGCGTCTGTACGGTTTCAAGAAGCTCAGCGCGCTGGTCAAGGCGAAGAAGGAGCTGTTCGAGATTGAAGAACGACAACCGCCCGGATCAAATCAGAAGCAGTTCTACGTGCGGGTGAAATAGGTCAGCAGAGCTCTGCGCAGCGACGGGTGTGAGTCAACTGATGTTTTGAGGAAGCTGCGAGGGCTATTGTTGCGCGGACCCAAAGTCGGCTCTTGACCTTACTGGGCCCTGAGCCCTGGGCCCTTCAACCGCTAGACCCTTTGAATCATCAGAGTGACTCGTACCCCGCAGCGACAGCAGGCTCAGCCAAACACGTTCCGCAGCACGATGTTGTCGTCACGATCCGGGCTGGTCGAGATCATCGACAACGGACACTCGACCAGTTCCGCCACCGCCTCCAGATAGCTACGAGCGTTCGCCGGCAGACGGTCATAGTCGCGGCAGCCAGCGGTAGGATCACTCCAGCCTGGGAAGCTACGGTAGATCGGCTCGCACTCGGACCAGCCAGCCACATCCAGCGGCGCCTGGTCGGTTTCCTGACCGCGATAGCGATAGCCGACGCAAACCTTGATCTCGTCCAGCCCATCAAGCACGTCGAGCTTGGTCAGACACAGGCTGTCGATGCCGTTGATGCGCACCGTATGACGCAGCGCGATCGCGTCGAGCCAACCACAACGGCGCGGCCGGCCGGTGCTTGCGCCCACTTCCTGACCACGCCTGGCGATCCGCGCACCGATGTCGTTGAACAACTCGGACGGGAACGGGCCGCCGCCGACGCGGGTGGCATAGGCCTTGGTGATACCGAGCACGTGATCGAGGCTGTTGGCGCCCACGCCGGTGCCCGAGCAGGCGCCGCCGATGGTCGTGTTGGACGAGGTGACGAAAGGATAGGTGCCGTGATCGATGTCGAGCAGGCTGCCCTGGGCGCCTTCGAACAGGATCCGCTGGCCGTCCTTGCGCAAATCGAACAGGATTCGGGCTACATCGGCCATCATCGGCTGGACGAACTCGCCGAAAGCACGCATCTCGTCCAGGATTGCCTGATAGTCCAGCGTGTCAGTCTTGTACCAGTGCTGCAGGATGAAGTTCTGGTAGTCGAGCACGCCGCGCAGCTTGTCCTCGAACTCGTTGCCGTAGAACAGGTCCGACAGGCGGATGCCACGACGCGCCGCCTTATCCTCGTAGGCCGGACCGATGCCCCGTCCGGTGGTGCCGATCTTCATCTTGCCGCCCAGATTCTCACGCGCCTGATCGAGCTTGGCGTGATAAGGCATGATCAGCGGCGTCGCCGGGCTGATCTTCAGCCGCGAGCGCACCTCGACCCCGGCACTCTCCAGCTCGGCCACCTCGGCCTGCAGCGCAGAGGGCGACAGCACCACGCCATTGCCAATCAGGCACTGCACCCGCGGCCGCAGGATGCCGGACGGAATCAGGTGCAGGACGGTCTTGTGACCATCGATGACCAGTGTGTGGCCGGCGTTGTGGCCGCCCTGGAAGCGGACCACGGCGGCCACCTGCTCGGTCAGCAGATCAACAATCTTGCCCTTGCCCTCGTCGCCCCATTGGGCGCCGAGGATAACGACGGAGGTTGCGGGGGAGCGCATGGGTTTAGATCCTTGGAGAAAGAACGTTTTAGGTTTTAGGTTTTAGGTTTTAGGTAAGAGCAAAGGCGAAGGCAAAGGCGAAGAACGGCGAGGATTGAGTCAGACGCAGCGAAGTCACTATTCCGCTCTCGCTTGAACCCTAAAACCTAACCCGGATATTTCATAAACCTTCTACTGCGGCCGCCGATCATCACGCCGTGGCGCGGTTTGCTCCCGTTTGTCGGCTCAACGTAGAACAAAAAACCGCTCTTGCTCGCTATCCCCGAACGATGTAAAGCAGGACCAACCCGGCCCCCATGCTCCCCGCACCAATCATCCGCAATCGCCGATCGTCCAGTTCGATCAGGCGCATCAGCGCCTGCCGCCAGACTGCCGGTGCGGCGAAGGGCATCAGCCCCTCGAACACCAAAAGCAGCGCCAATGCAGCCCACAGATCGTGCATGATCTAGCCTGGAAGTTCCTTTGACATGGGGGCTAACGCCCTGATGCCTGGCCCAGATCCTTCAGCAGCGGCGAGTCGTGATCGAGCACCATGACGTCCTTCCCGGTGCCGATACTGTCCCGATACAGCTCCTGTCGGCGCAAGTACTCGTAGAACTCTGGATCCTTGTTGAAGGCGGCCGCATAGATCGACGCGGCTTGGGCATCGCCAGCACCCTTGATCTCCTGCGATTCGCGGTCGGCTTCGGCCAGCAGCACCTGCACCTGTCGATCGGCCTCGGCCTGCAGTCGTTCGGCCGCCTCTCGGCCCTGACTACGCAACTCGCTGGCAACCCGCTTGCGCTCCGAACTCATCCGGTTGAACACCGATTCGGTGACCTGATCAGGCAGCTCGATACGCTTGATCCGGACGTCGACGATCTCGATCCCGAGCCCCTCGGCCACTTCGTTGGCTTTCTCGCGCACCGTCACCATCATGGTCGACCGGGCATCGGCCACGACGGCCTGCAAGGTGCGCTTGTTGAACTCGTCGCGCAAACGATCCTTGACCACCTGGCCCAGGGCCTGGTTTGCGCGCAGTTCATCGCCACGGGTCGCGGTGTAGTAGGTGTCTACATCGGCGATTCGCCACTTCACCACCGAATCGACGGTGACGTCCTTTTTCTCGGACGTGATATAGCGTTCCGGCGTGGAATCCAGAGACAACACCCGCCGATCGAAATGGATCACATTGTTGACCAGCGGGACCTTTATATGCAGACCGGGCTTGAAGTCCGAGCGGGTGATTTCGCCGAGCCGGAACAGCACCGCATACTGGTCTTCACGCACGGTAAAGAAGGCGCTGGACAGGAGCAGGATGCCAAATACGATGGCGGCTGCGATCAGATGTTTCATCATCTCAATTCACCTCCCGCCGTGTCGCCGCCGGACCGGGTTCGGTACCCCGGGCCTGTTCCAGCAACTTGTCCAGCGGCACGTACATCAAACTGCCCGAACTGGAATCCATGATCACCTTTGGTGTGCGCATCAGGGTTTGCCGCAGGGTATCGAGCGCGATGCGTCGGCGGGTTACGTCCGGTGCGGCCTTGTATTCGGCCACGAGCAGATCGAAGCGCGCTGCTTCACCGCGCGCCCGCGCAATCACCGACTCGCGATAGCCCTGCGCCTGCTCCAGTACGCGCGCCGCGCGGCCGCGTGCTTCAGGCACCTCCTTGCTGGCATAGGCACGCGCCTCGTTGGCAAAACGTTGCTCGTCCTCGCGCGCCTTGATCGCATCATCGAAGGCTTCCTTGACCTGCTCCGGCACCCGCACGTCCTGGAAGTTCAGCGCGCGCACGTTGATGCCGGTGCCGTACAGATCGGTCAGTTCCTGCGTCAGCGAGGCCGCCGCCAGCGTAATCTCGGCGCGACTGCCGACAAGCACATCGTCCAGGGTCTTGGACCCGACGATCTGACGCACCGCGCTCTCGGCAGCCTGAGTCAGAGCCTCCTCCGGCCCGCGCACCTTGAACACGAAATCGCGCGCATCCTTGATGTCGTACTGCAAGGCGAAGTCGATCGTGATCAGGTTCTCGTCGGCGGTCAGCATGCTGACCGTATCCGACATGGACCGCACCTGGGTCACATCGACCCGGTACATCCGCTCGACAGGCCGCGGAAAGGTGAACTGCAGACCGGGTTCGAGTATCCGGGTGAATTCTCCGAACCGGAGCACCACACCGCGCTGGCGCTGGTCGATGATGTGGAAAGAGTCGAATAACAGCCACAGTACCGCCAACCCGACGACGATAAGCGCCAGACCCCCAAATCCGCCCGAACCAGTTGTACCGCCCGACCCACCGCCCTCACCGCGTCTACGCTGGCCGCCACCAAAGATGCCAGCCACCGAATCCTTCAACCGTCGCAACATCTCCTCCAGGTCAGGTGGCTGTTCGCGGCCCCCACCGCCGCCACCGTTACCCCAAGGATCACGCCGACCACCGCCGGGCTCATTCCAGGCCATGCTTCGCTTACTCCTGTCCGATATCGACTTGCAGCGCGGCGACCGCCAGAACGGCGCAAACGCGATCACGATGCAAAATGAACCCGCAACAATACAGCAGCACGCGTGGAGCTGCCATCAACAAGCTGCTCATAAGTGCGAGTCAAACTGATGTTTTGAGGACCACTCAGTCTTGAGGGCCCAGGGCCCAGTGAAGAGCCAGCTTGCGGCAAGCATGGAGCTTTCCCGCAGCCGTCGCGCTTCAACTCGCCTCGCGCCGGCTCTTGACCTTACGGGGCCCTGGGCCCTGGGCCCTGTGCCCTGAAGCGAACACGCGTTCGGAAACCACATCTCAACTCGCACCGCTGCCTCATTCGTGCCACGGTGCCTCAATGCAGGGTCGGCAGCTTCTGCTCGTCCGCCAACGCCTTGAGTTGCTCGGCGGGCAGCAAGGTGGATGCCTTGGCCAGTTCCGCGCCGGCCGCCTCGAGTTTCTCCATCTGCACGGTCAACTTGCTGCGTGAGCGCTCGATGCCCTGCTGGGCATCACTGATCTCGCCAATGCTCGCGCTGTCGACGTTGTTGCGCAACCACAACCGGTTCGACAACAGCAGCTTGAGCGCCTCGGTGATCTGCTGATCCGAATCCAGCGATGCCAGCATGGGTATCCCGGGCGCGCCTGGAATCTCCGCCAGCGCCGTCTTCAGAGCCCGGATCCGGTCGCGACACTCGTACAACTCCGCCTCGAGCAGGTCGGCGCTGTCGAGAAAGCGCCGCACCGCTCCCTGCCGCCGACGTAAGGCGAGCAACTTGACCAGCAGGACCACGAACGCGATCGCCGTCAAGGCAATGAAACCGATCAACCACAGCACGACTGCCACCCCGTAGACCTCGGGACTCAATCTTAACCCGCATTGGCTTCCCCGTCCTGTGGCGGTGGCGTGAGCGGGTGCGATTCAACGTGATGCAGTGCCGCTCCCGTCAACGCCGAATCTCTGCCGCCAGGGAGCTCACCTCGGGGTCGGGGTCGGGGTCGGAATCGGAATCGGAATCGGGATCGATTCTCGCCCGGCGTATCTGACTGCCACTTCGTGACCGTGTAGCCACGCCGCCCCAAGGGTTTTCAGCATTGCCACGTCCGGTGGAGTACCGCGGTATGCCCAGGCGTCACGCCGGAATTGCCGACAGAAGCCTCACGAGTGCGAGCCTGCCGTAGAGTAGCGTCGTCACCGTAGCCGCCGAGCGTGCCGATGTCGCGTCCCGCCCGCCTGTATCGCCCAGCCGCGATCCTTCTGGTCTTGCTGGTCCTGGCCTACCTGGTGCTGGTGCTGCCCCTGCGACCGTCGAACGATCGTGACTGGTCGCCGGACCAGGCGCGACTGGCGAGCGCCCATATCGAAGGCGATACGGTGCTGATCGAGAACGTCCGCAACGTCCATTACCGTTCGACCAGCGATTTCGACGTGCACTGGGAGCAGCGGCGTTTCAATCTGCGCGAGCTGGAGTCGGTCTGGTTCGTGGTAGAGCCCTTCGCCGACTGGCGTGGGCCAGCCCACACGCTGCTCAGCTTCGGCTTCGGTGACGGCCGCTACGTCGCAATATCGGCGGAGATCCGCAAGGAGAAAGGCGAGAGTTTCTCCCCCTGGCGCGGCTTGCTGCGGCAATACGAGCTGATCTACGTCATCGGCGACGAACACGACCTGATCGGATTGCGCGCCAACCACCGCAACGATGACGTCTACCTCTACCCGATGCGCAGCTCCCGCGAGCAGATGCGCGCCTTGTTCGTCTCGATGCTCGATCGCACCAACCAGCTGGCGCGAGAGCCGGAGTTCTACAACACGATCAGCAACACCTGTACCAGCAACATCGTCGACCACATCGAGCTGATCGCTCCGGGCAGCATCCCCTTCAGCTACAAGACGCTATTGCCCGCCTACGCCGATGACCTGGCCTACGATCTGGGCCTGATCGATACCGACCTGCCGCGCGAAAGCTACCGCGCCGCCCACCGGATCAACGACCTCGCCCGACGCCACGCCGGGAGCCAGGCGTTCTCCGAGCAGATCAGGGCAAGGTAGCCCGGCGGCAAGCACCGGTCACGGCTCCGACCGGGCAAGGAAGGCATGAAGAGCGGAAGAGCCGATTGACCACAAAGGACACGAAGGACACGAAGGAGAGCAAAAGCAGAAGAGAGTCATCGTTGACTGGCGCAGCTTGGCCAGCTCGCTCAGGCATTGCCGCTGTGCCGGGCGAACTGCCCATGCTCAACGCTTTCCTTTGTGTCCTTTGTGTCCTTTGTGGTTACTTGCTTTTTCCGCTCTCGCCTCTCACAACGTGAAACTTGAATGAAAATCGGCGCAGGATCAGGTCAGGCGCCGGGCACGCGCCAGCCGGTTCGTTGCCGCACTGTGCCGCACCACCCCGCTCGCGTTAAGCTTCGTTCGCCCCGATCACCTGGTCGGCATTGGAATCCGCCTCATGAAATGGCAGCGCGCACGTCGCAGCACTAATGTCGAAGATCGCCGGGGCAAACGGCCGGTGGCACGTGCCGCAGGGGGTTTCAGCATATTCGGCATCATCGCGGTCCTGGCAATCAGCTGGTTTACCGGTCAGAACCCCATCGAGTTGCTCGGATTACTGCAGCAAGGCGCGCCGACCCAGGGCCAGTCGGGTCCTGCCCAGGCGCCACCTAGCGACGATCCGCGTGCGCAGTTCATAGCCGCGATCCTGGGCGAGACCGAGGACGTCTGGACTGCCTACTTCGCAAAGAGCGGAAACCAGTACCAGCCCCCGTCGCTGGTCCTGTACACCGGCGCCGTCCAGTCGGCATGTGGCGGTGCGACGTCCGCGACCGGGCCCTTCTACTGTCCTGGCGATCGCAAGGTTTATATCGATCTGAGCTTCTTCACCGAAATGGAGAAACGTCTGGGCGGCGGTGGCGACTTTGCCGAAGCCTATGTCATCGCCCACGAAGTGGGCCACCACATCCAGACCTTGACCGGTGTTTCGCAGCAGGTGAACGACTTGCGCCGTAGCGGTCAGAACGTGGAGGGCGCGACCGGGCCGCTGGTCCGGCTGGAGTTGCAGGCCGACTGCTACGCCGGCGTCTGGGCCAACGTAGCCCAGCGTCGCCATGCCTGGCTCGAGCCCGGCGACATCGAAGATGCTCTCAATACCGCCTCGGCGATCGGCGATGACCACCTGCAGCGGCAGTCGCGCGGCTCGGTGGTACCCGATTCCTTCACCCATGGCACCTCTGAACAACGGGTACGCTGGTTCAAGATCGGTTTCGATGGCGGCGACCCGACCCGTTGCGACACCTTTGCAGCCAGCCGGCTGTGAGCATCAACGTCCTTGGCGGTCCGCTCGCCCTGTGCAGTCTGGCACCACTTACCGGCTATTTCCGCGACGGCTGTTGCCGTGGCGACGGCAGCGACCGCGGCATGCACGTGGTCTGCGCGCTGATGACCGAAGACTTCCTGCAGTTTTCCCGCCGCGCCGGCAATGACCTGAGCACACCCAGGCCGGAGTTCGGCTTTCCCGGTCTGAAGGACGGTGATCGCTGGTGCCTGTGCGCCGCCCGCTGGCGCGAGGCAATGGAGGCCGGCATGGCTCCGAAGGTGGTGCTGGAAGCGACCCACGTCAGCGTGCTGGGAGTGGTTTATCTTGATGATCTGAAGCGGCACGCTGTGGCTAGCAGGGCTGAGGGGTGACTGGAGCAGGGCCCAGGGCACAGGGCACAGGGCACAGGGGGGTGCGTTCAATCTGATGCAGTGTGTGAAGTCGGGGTCGGAATCGGAATCGGAATCGGATCGGTATCGGGATTTTTCAGAGCTGAGGGCTGAGGGGTCAAAGAGCGTCGGCTTGGCGGCGAAGTGGTAGAAGTCCAGGTCACCTTGGGTCGGTGCGCTCATGCGCGCACAAGATGCGGCGACTTCGATGTTGCGGGCTTTTCCTGACCCCTCAGCCCTCAGCCCTCGATTCCGATTCCGACCCCGACCCCGACTCCCGACGGCCTTTCGCCGCCCTACCCCGCCTCCCGCGCCTTCCATCCGCGGACCATTGCCCAACTGGCCAGCGGTCGATCGCCGAGCATTTGTTGCAACAGGCTGCGCAGCAGCCGGCGCTGTTCGCGGCGCAACTCCATCGATGGCATCGCTGCAGGGCCGTCCGACTGCAGCAGGTCGACCAGACTCAGCAGCAACTCGCCGGTCCACGGTCCGTCGCCCAGCGTCCTGATTCCGCCGTCCAGATCGACGACGTAGCGCGCGTCCAGTTGCACCGCTTGACCGCTGCTGGTTTGCGACAGCTGCAGTCCATAGCCGAGCGTGGCGAGCAAGCCGAGTTCCAGCCGGCGCAGGCCGGTCTCGATGGCAATCGGGCCTGATTCGCTTGCTCTTTCCGGTGCCGGAGCGGCGGCAGGCTGGCTGTGCAGCAGATCGAGCAAGTCGCTGTAGTGATCAAACAGTGCCGGCTCGGCTTCACCACGCGGTAGCGCGCGATAGAGCAACTCGTTCAGGTACAAGCCGGTCAGTGAGTGCCTGCCGGCCAAGGGCCCACGCGGCTGCAGCACTTCCCACTCCTTCAACGAAGCCATCTCGGAGCGGCCACGGGTCCAGACGCGCAAGGGCGCGAAGGGCACCAGTTCGGACTGCCGTGCCGCCGATCGGACGCGATGGGCGATCACCGGCAGCTTGCCGTGCGCGCGCGTCCACAACTCCAGCCACAGGTCTTTCTCGCCAAACGGCCGTCGATGCAGGACAAATGCGGGCTCAGCCTCAAGCAGCATGTTCAGGACTCGAACACAGGAGCGCCCCTCAAACGCCCAACTCGCGCAGGGCGGCCTCGTCTTCGGCCCATAGCGGCCGGACCTTGACCCACAGCTCGAGATGGACCCGACCGCCGAACAGCGCTTCCATCGCCATTCGCGCCGACGTCCCGACGGCCTTCAACTGCTCACCACGCTGGCCGATGACGATGCCCTTGTGACCTTCGCGCGCGACCCAGACGATGGCCTGGATCCGGCGTAACTCACCTTCGATTTCGAAGCCCTCGGTGACCACGGCGACGCCGTAAGGCACCTCTTCGCGCAATTGCCGCATCAGCTGTTCCCGCACCAATTCGGCTGCGAGGAAGCGTTCGGACTTGTCGGTCAGCGTGTCGGCGTCGTACAGCGGCGCCTGCTCCGGCAGCAGCTTGCCGGTCGCCTCCAGCCATGCCGCCACCCCATCACCAGCGCTGGCCGCGAGCAGATGCACCGCGCGGAAATCGGCCAACTGACCCATCTGCGACAGGAAAGGCAGCAAGCGTGAGCGCGGCTGAATCCGGTCGACCTTGTTGACGACCAGGCTCAAGTCCCGGCCGCTGCGCAGTATCTGATCGAGCACGAAGCGGTCCGCCTCGTCGAAACGCATTGCCTCGACCACCAGACAGGCCAGGTCAACCTGCTCCAGCGCAGCCTGCACGGCGCCATGCATATGGCGTTCGAGCGCCCGGCCGTGCTGTGGCGACAATCCGGGTGTATCGACAAAGGCGATCTGCCAGGCCGCCGTGGTGACAACCCCCAGGGTGCGCTGGCGAGTCGTCTGCGGGCGCGGCGACACGATTGCGATGTGGGCGCCCACGGCCGCATTGATCAGGGTCGACTTGCCCACATTGGGCCGACCGACCAGGGCAACGTGTCCGGCGTGATAGGTGCTCATTGATCCTCTGCTTGTTCGACCAGCATTGCGTGCAGGGCGGCCGCAGCCTGCTGCTCGGCGGCGCGCCGACTGTTGCCGCGTCCCTCTGCCCGCAGCGTGTCCAGCTTGCAGACGGCAACGAAGGTCTTGGCGTGCTCGGCGCCAAGGGTATCGACCAACAGATAGTCGGGCAGCGCTCGTCCGCGACCCTGCAGCCATTCCTGCAGGCGGGTCTTCGGATCCTTGGCCGGCGCGCTGATGCTCTGCTCCAGGCGCTCGCCCATCAGCCGCACGATCAAGGCTCTGGCCGCATCCCAGCCGTGCTCCAGATAGGTTGCGGCAATCACCGCCTCCAGCGCGTCGGCGAGGATCGAATCGCGCCGACCACCACCGGCTTTCAGCTCCCCCGGCCCCAGCCGCAAGAAACCGCCCAGATCAATCGCTCGTGCCAGTTCCGCCAGCGTCGCCTCTTGCACCAGTTGCGCCCGCCGACGGGTCAGTTCGCCTTCGCGGGCCCGCGGATAGCGCTGGAACAACTCCAGCGCGACGACCGCATTCAGAATGCCATCGCCAATGAACTCCAGTCGCTCGTTGTGCAGCCGCGCCGCGCTGCGGTGCGTCAGAGCCTGCGTGAGCAGGTCGGAATCGAAGGGAGCAAGTTGCAGAATGCGCAGCAATGCCTGTAACGGCTCAGCAGTAGTCATGTCGCCCCTGTCCAGGCGACCTGTCCACCCTGGTATCTGCAAACTTCAGTTCGCAACGCCCGCCGACCTAACCGCCACCCGGATCGGAGCGGATCAGGTCGACCGAGGTGTCGAACTTGGCGACGACATCGAGATTGAAAATCAGCGGAGATCGAACCTCATAGGCGACGCGCAGAATGTAGCCACCCTTGCGGGTGAGCGTCACATTCTGTCGCTTCACGCTCTCCACATAGTTGGTGTAAAGATTGTTGCTCAGCACCTGCCACACGCGGTCCGGCGTCATCTGGGCGACGCCCGGGGTGGCTTGCACCACTTTCAGTGACCGAACCACGCCGTAATACTCGGTGTACATTGGAAAAAGCTTCATCCCGACATAGGCAAATACGCCCAACACGGTGAGGACGATTATCAAGCTGATCAGTGTGATACCACGTTGCCGTCGCAGGTTGCGCATCGCCCTACTCCACTGTCGTTCCAAGCCGCCGCCAGGACACGAAGCCCGGCAACTTCCAATCCCAGTGCATCCAGACAAAGAAGGCCCGGCCGACCAGGTTCTGCTCCGGAACCATACCCCAGGCGCGGCTGTCCTGGCTATTGTCGCGGTTGTCGCCCATCACAAAAAACTGTCCGTCCGGCACGACCCAGCTCGCACCGCCGCGCTCGCGCCCGCTGATGGTCAGGATCTGATGTTCGACTCCGACCAGATTCTCGATCCGCAGCTCGGCACCGGTCGACTCCGCGTTGCTGCCCTGGCCGACATAGCGACCCACCGAGCGCTGCGCCGCCGGCTGGCCGTTGACATAAACCATGTGCTGGTCATAGCGAATCTCGTCGCCGGGCAGACCGATCAGGCGCTTGACGTAGTTCTGCTTCTCGTTCAACGGGTAGCGGAACACCACCACATCGCCACGCTCGGGTCCGCCCAGATCGAGGATCTTGGTATTGGCCACCGGCAGCCGCAGGCCATAGGCATACTTGTTGACGAGGATGAAATCGCCAATCAGCAGGCTGGGGACCATCGAGGCCGAAGGGATCGTGAAGGGCTCCACCAGAAAGGATCGGATCAGCAGGATGACGAACAGCACCGGGAAGAATGACTTGGAGTACTCCACCACGGCTGGCTCACGTGCTTCGACGTCACCTTCGGAGATCCGGTCGGCTTGCCGCCGCTTCTTCAGGAACAAGATATCGAACAGCCAGACCGCCCCGGTGACGGCCGACAGCAGCACCAGGATCAAGGCAAAATCAATGTTCATGGCTTCCTTTCCATCTCACTACGTGGCCGCTGGCCGTCATCAACGCTCATCCGCTTGCAACACCGCCAGGAACGCTTCCTGCGGAATCTCGACCCGGCCAACCTGCTTCATCCGCTTCTTGCCCGCCTTCTGCTTCTCCAGCAGCTTGCGCTTGCGGCTGACATCGCCGCCGTAGCATTTTGCCAGGACATTCTTGCGCAAGGCCTTGACCGTTGATCGCGCAATGATCGTCCCCCCTACCGCCGCCTGGATGGCCACATCGAACATCTGGCGCGGGATCAGCTCGCGCATGCGTTCGACCAGTTCACGGCCCTTTCGTTCCCCCTGCTGGCGGTGCACGATCAAGGATAGCGCATCCACCTTGTCGCCATTGATCAGCACGTCCAGTCGCACGAAGGGACCCGCCTCGAAGCGCACCAACTGGTAATCGAAAGAGGCGAAACCGCGACTGCAGGATTTGAGCCGATCGAAGAAGTCGAGCACCACCTCACTCATCGGCAGCTCATAGCGAATCTGCACCTGCGAGCCCATGTACTGGATCGACTTCTGCGCGCCGCGCTTGTCTTCGCACAGCTTGATCACCGGGCCGATGTAATCGGGCGGCAGCAGGATCGTTGCCTCGATGATCGGCTCGCAGACCGCTTCGACCAGATTGGGCGACGGCAGCTTGGATGGGTTGTCCAGCTCCATCGTGGTGCCGTCGCGTAGCTGGACCTGATAGATCACCGTTGGTGCGGTGGAAATCAGGTCCAGATTGTATTCACGCTCCAGCCGCTCCTGGATAATCTCCATGTGCAGCATGCCGAGGAAGCCGCAGCGAAAACCGAAGCCCATCGCTTCGGAACTCTCCGGTTCGAACTGCAGCGAAGCGTCGTTCAGGCGCAGCTTCTCCAGCGCCTCGCGGAGCGCCGTGAAGTCATCCGCGGAAACCGGGAACAGACCGGCAAACACGCGCGGCTTGACCTGCTGGAAGCCAGGCAGCGCGGCGCTGGCCGGGCGCGCGGAGTGGGTCAGGGTGTCGCCGACCGGCGCGCCGTGAATGTCTTTGACCGAGGCGCACAGAAAGCCGACCTGGCCGGCGACCAGCGAATCACGCACCGTCCGCTTGGGGGTGAACACGCCGACCTGCTCGACCTGCCAGGTCCGACCGGTCGACATGAACAGGATCTTGTCGCCCTTGCGTACCTCGCCGTCTATGACGCGGATCAGCGACACCACGCCCAGATAGTTGTCGAACCAGGAATCGATGATCAACGCGCGCAGACTGTCCGGCCCGGACGGTGCCGGCGGCGGGATGCGGGCGACGATCGCTTCCAGCACGGCTTCGACGCCCAGACCGGTCTTGGCACTGATCTCCAGCGCCGCGTGAGCATCGATGCCGATGATGTCCTCGATCTCCTTGCGCACTTTGTCGCAATCGGCCTGTGGCAGGTCGATCTTGTTCAGGATCGGCACCACCTCCAGCCCCTGCTCGACCGCCGTGTAGCAATTCGCCACGCTTTGCGCCTCGACCCCCTGTGCGGCATCGACCACCAGCAGCGCACCCTCGCAGGCCGCCAGCGAACGCGAAACCTCATACGAGAAGTCGACATGCCCCGGCGTGTCGATGAAGTTGAGTTCGTAGACGTGGCCGTCAGCGGCCGTGTAGGGCAAGGAGACACTTTGCGCCTTGATCGTGATTCCGCGCTCGCGCTCGATCGGATTGGAGTCCAGCACCTGCTCCTCCATCTCGCGCGCCTGCAAGCCACCGCACAGCTGGATCAAGCGATCGGCCAGCGTCGACTTGCCATGGTCGACATGGGCGATGATGGAAAAATTACGGATGCGCTTCATGCACGAGGGGTCTGGCAAAAACGGACAATGGTAGCACAGGGAGGAACTTGAAGCTGATGGCCCGAGTCAGCCGGGTGCGAGTCAAACTGATGTGGTCATCCAGCCACGCTGGTGAGACCTGCTGCAGTCTTGCGTCGGGCCCAGTAGTCGCCCCATTGTCGATTGGCGCGGTTGAGTCGCAGGGCCAACATGGATTGCGCGTTGTTCGGCG
>JBGTIE010000378.1:0-7063 GCA_041745855.1 Lysobacterales bacterium
CTGTCTCGCTTTCCGCCCCGGTCCATTTCGCGCCGGCGGCCGCGGGTTGGGGCCACACCGTGCCGGCCGCCTCGCGCAAACGGCTCAATGCGAAGATCGGTAACAGGCGGGCGCGAGGGACCGGCCTACTGCGGCTGGAACTTCACCCCCTGAACAACGCCAGCCGATCCCGATAGCTGCGCGACAGCTTCAGCCGATGACCGCCGTCGAGTAGCAGGAAATACTCGCCGTTCAGATGCGGATGCAACGCACGCACGCGGTCGACGGCGACCACGGTCGAGCGATGGATGCGCGCGAAGCGCTGTGGGTCCAGACGTTCTTCCATGTCCTTGAGGGTGCCGCGCACGACGAGCGTTTCGGCGCGGGTGTGGATGCACAGATAGTCGCCGGCGGCGTCGATCCAGCCAATCTCGCTCAGCGGGACCCGCAGCAGGCGATGGCCATCCTTCAAGGCCAGGATTGCCTCACCCGGCCCGCCCTCGCCGTTCTCCTCGCTGCTCAGCGCCGCATCCAGCGTCAGCTCGGGCTTGCCGCTCCATTGCGCGAGCAGGCCGAGCAGTCGCTCGCAATGCGATTCGGCCTGTCGTCCGCGAAACTGCGCCAGTACCCGGTTCATGGCCTCGGCAAGGCGGTCTTCATCGACCGGCTTGAGCAGGTAGTCAATCGCCCGCGCTTCGAAGGCCTGCACCGCGTACTGGTCGTAGGCGGTGACGAAGATCGTCATTGGCATCGCGCTGGCGGGCAGGCGGGCGAGGGTCTGGAAGCCGTCCAGTCCCGGCATCTGCACGTCCAGAAACAGCAGGTCCGGTTGCTCGATCGCGATCAGGTTCAGTGCGGCCTGACCGTCGCCGGCCTCACCGATGACGACGACGTCGTTGCGCCGGTCCAGTCGCAGCTTCAGTCCGCGGCGGGCCAGCGGTTCGTCATCGACGACCAGCGCACGCAGCGGTCCGGCGCTCATGACCGGCTCCGGGTCTGGTAGGGCAGGCGCAGTGTGACGATGCAGCCGCCCTCGGGCGGCGAGTCGATCTGGAATGACTGCGCGTCGCCATAGAGCACGCGCAATCGCTCACGGGTGTTCACCAGCCCGACCCCGTGGCCGGGTCCGGCCGGCTCCAGCAGCGCCTTGCAGCCCGGCCCGTCATCGCGCAATCGCAATACCAGCGTGCGTCCCTCCAGGCTGGCGTCGATCTCGATCCGGCCACCTTCCACTCGCGGCGCCACCGCGTACTTGATCGCGTTCTCGATCAGCGGCTGCAACAGCAGGCTAGGCAGCAGCGCCCCGAGCGCCGTCGGGTCGATGCGTTCGACCACGCTCAAGCGGTCCTCGAAGCGCAGTTGCTCGATCTCCAGATAGAGCCGGATCGCGTCGAGTTCCTGCGCCAGCGTGGCCTGGTGCATCGGGTCGCTATCGAGGGAATGGCGCAGGAAGGCGCTCAGCCGGGTCACCATGCGATTGGCGGTATCCCCCTGCTGATCGAGGATCAGGGTACTGATGGCGTTGAGGGTGTTGAACAGGAAATGCGGATTGAGCTGATAGCGCAGCATCTTCAGTTGCGATTCGTGGGCGATCGCGGTGGCGCGCAGTGCGCGTTCGGCATCGACCTTGCTCTGTTCGTGCTTCTTGATGCCGAAGTACAGGGCCGCCCAGGTCAGGATCACCCAGACGAAGCTGCCCATGTAGGCGAAATAGCCGAGCACGCTGGCCGGTCGGCAATCGGCACAATAGCCCCAGCTGAGCGCGGACACATAGATCACCCCCATCAGCGCGGCGATCACCAGCACCGGCCATACGGTGATCATCACGAAGGCCGCCGGTGGCAGTCGCCAGGCGGCGCGCATGACATGGCGCAACGCCCAGGTCAGCACGATTCCCCCCAGCACCAGCGGTATCGTCACCTTGATGTAGTAGGCGGGTTTGCCGTGCGCCAGCGCGGTCAGATAGCTCAGCACCCCATAGCCGCACCAGCCGCCCAGATGGAGCAGCCAGAAGCGCAATCGGGCCGGCGCGCGCTGCGGCGCTGCTTCGAGCGGCGGGTGGGTAATGGCATCGTCGTGCATCGCTGCAAGCTTAGCCAATCGGAGTTCGCTTTGTGCTTCGCCTGGGCGCTCGCCGCGTCCGCTTCGTCGCAGCGACTACGGCACTGCACTGTCCGGGCTAAACTCGCCGCCCTCGCCTCGCACCTGAGATCGATGACCGAACTGCGTTCCTATCCCGCCTTGACGGCTCTGCGCGGTCTGGCGGCCCTGTGGGTCTTCGTTTATCACGCCTGGGTGCTGGCCGAACCGCGTTGGATGGCTCTGAGCATCGGCGGCAGCGAGTTCAATCTCACCCCGTACTTCAGCCTCGGCTGGATCGGGGTGGATGTCTTCTTCACCCTGAGCGCCTTTTTGCTGACCTTGCCATTCGCCGTGGCCAATCAGCGTGGCGGCCCAGCCCCGGCCGTCGGCAACTATCTGCTGCGCCGCTGTTTGCGCATCCTGCCTGCCTATTACGTCCAGTTGCTGCTGGTGCTGGCCTTCATCGCGATCGTCGAGCAGCGCGCGGGTCTGAGCACGGGTGGCTTGATTGCCCATCTGCTGCTGTTTCTGAACCTGGGTCCGCAGCCGGTCTCGCCGCTGGTCGGAGTCTGGTGGACGTTGCCGATCGAGTTCGGTTACTACCTGGTGCTGCCGCTGTTGTTGCCGTTCTTGCGCGGGCATCGGATCTGGGCGTTGCTGGTCGTGGTCATCGCACTGACGCTGGCCTATCGCTACGGCATGTTCCTGTATGCCCTGGACCGCCCGATCAGCACCAAGGTCATCTTGATCGAGCAACTGCCCGGTCGACTTGATCAGTTCGTGCTCGGCTCGCTGGCGGCGGTCTGGATCGCGCGCCAGCCGGATCTCGGCCGTAATCTGGACCCTGGCCGGTCACGCGCCCTGACCCTGGTCGGGCTGGCCATCGCGCTGCTGCTGATGCACCTGCTGCACTGGAACAGCGCGGGCTACTGGGCCGGCGAGGGCCTGTTGTTCTGCTTTCATCTGTTCATGGGCTTGGCGATCGCGCTGATCATCGTTGGCCTGTGTTCCGACCACCATCCGGACACCCGTTTGTTGCGGGCGCGCCCGCTGGTGTTCCTCGGCACGGTCAGCTACAGCTTCTATCTGTGGCATCAGTTGATCATCATGAGGCTGGCCAGGGAGGCGTGGATGGCCGAGCCCACACCTTATTTGTTGCCGATGCTTTTGTTGGTCGGGGGCGCCGCATCGCTCTTTGTGGCCTGGCTGTCCTGGCGCTTCGTCGAGCAACCTTGCCTGGCTTGGGGACGCTCTGCCTTCGCGCGCACGGATGGATCTGCGCGTGGTCAACCAGTCGTGGTTGGGGGCAAATCCGCCGACTCGGTGGCCATCGGATAAGCGTATGATCGGCGGGCCGTGCTTCGGCGCCCAACAACCGGGCTAAACCACCATCGCGGGGGAGCGAGACCATGAGTCGTGACACAGTTCCAACACTGGACGAATTTGTAGACGGGGTAGAGAAACGCAATCCGGGCCAGCCGGAATTCATTCAGGCAGTCAAGGAGGTCGCGGCCAGCGTCCTCGATTACATCAAGGATCACCCCAGGTATCACGAGCACCAGATTCTCGAGCGGATGGCCGAGCCGGACCGGGTCGTCTCCTTCCGCGTCTGCTGGCAGGATGATCAGGGTCAGGTGCGAGTCAACCGTGGCTACCGGATCCAGAACAACAATGCCATCGGTCCGTACAAGGGTGGCATTCGTTTCCACCCCTCGGTGAATCAGGGGATCCTGAAGTTTCTCGCCTTCGAGCAGACCTTCAAGAACGCGTTGACCGGCCTGCCGATGGGCGGCGGCAAGGGCGGTTCCAATTTCAATCCGAAAGAAAAGTCCAACGCCGAGATCATGCGTTTCTGCCAGAGTTTCATGACCGAGCTGTATCGGCATGTCGGCGAAGACGTGGACGTCCCGGCCGGCGACATCGGTGTCGGCGGCCGGGAAATCGGCTACATGTTCGGTCAGTACAAGCGCATCACCAATCGCTATGTGGGTGTGCTCACTGGCAAGGGCATGGAGTACGGCGGCAGCCCGATCCGCACCGAAGCCACCGGCTACGGCGCGGTCTATTTCATGCAGGACATGCTCAAGCATGTCGGCAAGACGCCCGAAGGCCATATCGCGATCGTCTCGGGCTCGGGCAATGTGGCCCAGCACGCGGTGGAGAAGTTGCTGCAACTTGGCGCCAAGCCGGTGACGATGAGTGACTCGGATGGGTTCATCTACGACAAGGACGGCTTCACCCAGGAAAAGCTGGAGTTCGTCAAGGAACTCAAGAACAAGCGCCGCGGCCGGATCGAGGAGTATGTGGCCAGGTTTGGCGGCGAGTTCCACGGCAATGGCGCGCGTCCATGGGGCGTACCGGGGACGCTCGCGGTGCCCTGCGCCACGCAAAACGAGATCAACGCAGACGATGCGAAGAAGATGATCGACAACGGCGTCATCGCGGTTGCCGAAGGCGCCAACATGCCGACCGAACTGGACGCGGTGCACCTGTTCCAGGCGGCCCGGATCATGTTTGCCCCGGGCAAGGCCGCCAATGCCGGTGGCGTTGGCGTGTCCGGTCTGGAAATGAGCCAGAACTCCGCCCGTATCACCTGGAAGGAAGACGAGTTGCAGCGCCTGCTGCGCGACATCATGCAGTCCATCCACGACCGTTGCGTCAAGTACGGCGGCGTGGCTGGCAGCAACGACAAGTACGTCGACTACGTCAAGGGTGCCAACATCGGCGGCTTCGTCAAGGTCGCCGACGCGATGATCGCGCAGGGTGTGGTGTAGCGACAGCCCGCCTCAGTGTGGAGTGACAAGGCGCGGCCGAAAGGCCGCGCTTTTTTTGGGTCGAGCGGAAAAAGCAGTTGGGAGTTGGGAGTCGGGAGTAACAGCAGCAGGAGCGGGGGAGCAGGAGCTTGAACCCCTCGGGGTCGGAATCGGAATCGATCCGTTTCCCGGCGTACCGGGCCTCCTCGCGAACCGGGGAGCCAGACCGCCCCGGGGCGGAGTCGGAATCGGCGCGGTGGTTTTCTCGATTCCGATTCCGATTCCGACCCCGACTCCCGACTTCACGTCGCTGATCCCCATCACCGGCCCCCTCAGCCCTCAGCCCCAACCATGTAGAATCACGCCCCTTCGACAGATGCTGGGTGCGCATGTGAGCGACAAGTTTGATCTGGTGGTGATTGGTGCCGGTCCCGGCGGCTATGTGGCGGCGATTCGGGCGGCGCAGCTGGGTTTGCGCACGGCTTGCGTCGATGAAATGACCAGCAAGGATGGCAAGCCCACGCTGGGCGGAACCTGTCTCAATATCGGCTGCATTCCGTCCAAGGCACTGCTCGATTCCTCGCGCCAGTTCCACAACTTGCAGCATCTGTTCGGCGAGCACGGCATCAGTGCTTCTGACCCGAAGATCGATGTGGCGACGATGGTCGGGCGCAAGGACCGGATCGTCAAACAGCTCACCGGCGGCATCGCCCAGTTGTTCAAGGCGAACAAGGTCACCCCCTTCGCCGGTCACGGCCGCTTGCTGGCCGATCGGCGGGTCGAAATCAGTTTCCATGACGGCGCCACCGAGATCATCGAGGCCGAGCACGTGATCCTGGCGACCGGCTCGCGGCCGATCCAGATCCCCAACGTGGCCTTTGATGGCGAGTACATCGTCGACAACGTCGGCGCGCTGGACTTCAAGGAGGTGCCGCCGCGGCTGGGCGTCATCGGGGCCGGCGTCATCGGCCTGGAGCTGGGTAGTGTCTGGCGCCGCCTGGGGAGTGAGGTCACCGTGCTCGAAGCGCTGCCGGACTTTCTTCCGCTGGTCGACGCCGACGTCGCCCGCGCCGCCCAGCGCGAATTCAAGAAGCAGGGCCTGAATATCCGTCTGGGCGCCAAGGTCAGCGCGGCCGAGGTGCGCGATGGTGCGGTGCAGGTGCATTACAGCGACGAGCAAGGCGAGCATGAGATCACCGTCGACAGGCTGCTGGTGGCGGTCGGCCGGCGCGCCTATACCGGCGAATTGCTGGACGATGCGGCCGGCGTCAAACTCACCGATCGGGGACTGATCGAGGTCGATGATGATTGTCGGACCAGTGTCGATGGCGTCTATGCGATCGGCGATTGCGTGCGTGGGCCAATGCTCGCCCACAAGGCGAGCGAAGAGGGCATCGCAGTGGTCGAGCGGATCGCCGGCCTGCCCGGTCATGTCGATTTCAACACCATTCCGTGGGTGATCTACACCGAGCCCGAAATCGCCTGGGTCGGCCAGACTGAGCGCGAACTGAAGGATGCCGGGATTCCGTTTCGCACCGGCAGCTTTCCCTTTGCCGCCACCGGCCGCGCGCTGGCGATGGCCGAGCCAGCTGGCCTGGTGAAGATCATTGCCCACGAGCAGACCGACCGTATCCTGGGGGTCCACCTGGTCGGCGCCAACGTCTCGGAACTGGTTGCCGAGGCGGTGGTGGCGATGGAATTCCATGCCTCCTCCGAGGACCTGGCGCGGATCTGCCACGCTCACCCGACCCTGTCTGAAGCGGTGCACGAGGCCGCTTTGGCGGTCGATAAACGCGCCATCCACCGCGCCAACTGAGGGCCGGCAACATGGATCTAGCCCGAATAGGCAAATTCCGCGCATTCCGGATCCGCCAGGACGAGGGCGTCCACGCGGCCGGTATCGAAACAGTCGTTCTGGACGACCTGAGCGATGGTGAACTGGACCTGCGCGTCGCCTGGTCGTCGGTGAACTTCAAGGACGGCCTGGCCGGGACGGGCAAGGGCAAGATCTGCCGCAACTATCCGATGGTCGGCGGCATCGACGTGGCCGGGCATGTGATCGCCAGCCGCGACGAGCGCTTCAAGGAAGGCGATGCGGTGCTGGTGACCGGCAGCGGATTGTCCGAATCGCGCGACGGCGGTTACAGCGAATACACCCGGGTCCAGGCCGAATGGGCGGTGCCGCGGCCCACCGGTCTGAGCCTGCGCGAGGCGATGGGTATCGGCACCGCCGGCTTCACCGCCGCGCT
>JBGTIE010000379.1:0-2040 GCA_041745855.1 Lysobacterales bacterium
GCAAGGCCGCCACCGTGGCCGGCGCGGTCGCCGGTGGCGCGATTGGTCGCGAGGTCGACGCCGCCAACAACCCTGAGCGGGTCTACACCGAACAGCGCACCGAATGCCGTCTGGTCGAAGACTTTCGTGAAGAGCGCCACCTCACCGGCTACGACGTCGAATATCGCTACCGCGGCGACGTCTACATGTCACGGCTGAACTACGACCCCGGCGAACGCCTGCGCATCCGCGTGTCGGTGGAGCCGGCAAGACCCTGAGAGCGAGGGCTCAGGGCCTTTTTGGAGCAGGGCTGAGGGGTGAGGGGTCAGAAGAGCAGGGTCCAGAGCCCCGCGAGGGCAGGCCGAAGCGCCGTAGGATGTCGGTGAGCGCAGCGAACCGCATCGTTGGCTCGTCAGGCGAGATCAAAAAGGCCCCAAACACATATCGCCTCGAAAAAGCAAGCCTGTTCCCTCGCCCCTCAGCCCTCAGCCCTGCCTTAAAGAGGTACTCTCACCACCCCATCGGTCACCACCAGATCGGCGTGGCGCTGGCAGAACAGGCCGTTGGCGACCAGTCCTGGGATCTGGTTCAACTCGGCTTCAAGGCGGTCCGGGTCGCTGTAGTCCAGGCCGACCACGTCGAGAATCCAGTGGCCGTTGTCGGTCACCACGCCCTCGCGCCAAACCGGCACGCCGCCGAGTCTGACCACGGCCCGGCCGACCAGGCTGCGCGCCATCGGGATGACTTCCAGCGGCAGCGGGAACTTGCCTAGCCGTTCGACTTCCTTGCTCTGATCGATGATGCAGACGAAGCGTTCGCTGGCGCTGGCGACGATCTTCTCGCGCGTCAGTGCCGCGCCGCCGCCCTTGATCAAGCGACCCTGGCGATCGCACTCGTCGGCACCGTCGATGTACAGCGGCAGCGGCCCAACCGCGTTCAGGTCCAGCACCGGAATGCCCAGCGCGCGCAGGCGTTCGGTCGAGCGGGCCGAACTGGACACCGCTCCCTCGATCAGATGGCGCTGCGCGGCGAGCAGTTCGATCAGCAGGTCGACGGTCGAGCCGGTGCCTACGCCGAGGATGCTGCCTTCCTCGATCTCGGCCAGGGCGCGCTGCGCGCTGGCGCGTTTGCCTTCGAGGGTGCTCATGTACTGGCCTGCGTGGTGGTGCGTCCGGCTTTGACAATTCTGGCGTAGGCCGCGGCTGGAACCGGCAGCACCGAAAGGCGGTTGCCGCGGCGCAGCAAGAGAAAATCATCCGAACCCTGCCACTGCTTCATCTCGCGCAGCGTCACCGCGCTGGAAAAGGCCTCCACGAAGGCCATTTGGCGCAGCCACCAGCGTGGCGCGTCGGCGGGACTGGCCGGATCGAAATAGTCGCTGGTCGGATCGAACTGGCTGGGATCGGGCTCGGCCTCCGAATCCACCCTGGCCAAGCCGACGGCGGCCGGAACGGCGCAACTGGAGTGGTAAACCAGCACCGGGTCGCCGCGCCGCATCTCGTCACGCAGCATGTTGCGCGCCTGATAGTTGCGCACGCCATCCCAGGGCTCGCGTCCGCGCTCGGACAGATCGTCGATAGAGAATACGTCCGGCTCGGTCTTGACCAGCCAGTGGCGCTTAGCGGCCATGCGTGCCTCCATCGTGTCGGTCGGCGAGGCAGGTCATAACGGTGGGCATGTGATCAGTTCCCTCTCGGTGACGACATGGTGCACGGCCTGGTCCCATTCCCGCCGGGGCAGCCGTGATGCTTCCTGGCAGGCGTAGCCCAGTCCGATCCGCAGCGGCAGTTCCGGCCCGCACGCGGCCAGGGTCCGATCATAGTAGCCGCCGCCGGCGCCCAGGCGAGTGCCGTGACGGTCGAAAGCGAGCAACGGCAACAGCAGGGCGTCCAGCTCGGAGGCCGGACGGATCGGCCCATCGACGGGCTCGGGGATGTTGAACTGGTTTGCCCGCATTCGCGCCGGATCGGTCGGTCGGGGGCGGAACTGCAGCGGCTGATCGGCGACGGCCAGGCAGGGCAGCCAGATCCGGACCCCGCGCGCGCGCGCGGCTGTGAGCCA
>JBGTIE010000380.1:0-10656 GCA_041745855.1 Lysobacterales bacterium
CGCTCGGCGCAGATTCGGCCGGCAGCTCGCGCTCGACGCTGGCGGGCAGCGGTCCGTCCATCAATTGTCCTTGCTGGACCCCGCCCCGCCAGCTTGGGCCGCGCTGGCGTCCGGGGCACTATCCTGGGCCCGGATCGACGCCGGACTGGGCGAGCTCGCACTGCGACTGATCGCCTGGTCCGGATACTTCAGCGCCATGGTCACGGTGATGACGCCCATCACGATCGCCATGATCGGCGGCAAGATCACGATCCACAATTCGGGAACGCGGCGCCAGATGGATTTGGTGGGGTTGGTCATGCGGGGACTCCGGAGTCAAAGCTTTGGGGAGGGCCCAGGGCCCAGGGCCCAGGGCACAGGGCCCAGGCTGCGAGCCCGAGCTGACCGGTCGCTCGGTCTGGACGGCGAGTCATGTTGAGCGCAAGCACGGTCATGGGTGCCTCGAACCTGCTCTTGACCTGCTGGGCCCTGAGCCCTGGGCCCTGGGCCCTCTGGCGCACCCATGTCCTGAACCACAAGCTCGACCAGCACTCGTCCGTGCGCCATCACTTCCGGTCCTGCGGGCCCAGAAAGGCCGGGTAGTGGGTTCGGTATACCTGTGGGTCGTCTTCGGCGCGGACGGTGACTGCCGGGCGGTTGCGCTGGGTGTCGATGCCGGGCGGGGCGCGTACGGTCAGTGGGACGTTGGCAACGCCGCCGGCGGCGACCAGGATGCGGCGGTCGCCGATCAGCTCGAAGGGGCTGGCGTCGGCCAGCTCGATCTGGAAGATCCGCTGCTGCTCGGTCTTGTTGGTCAGCTTGAGCTGGTAGACGTTCTCCAGCCCGCCGCCGGCCAGTTCGCGATAGAGCGTCCTGCGGTCGTGCAGGATGTCCACGCCCAGCGGCGTGCGAGTGATGACCCCGGTGATGACCGCGCCTATCAGCGCCAGCAGCAGGACGCCATAGATGATCACCCGCGGCCGCAGGATCCTGGTTGGAACGTGGTCGACCGCATGCTGGGTGGAATAGCGCACCAGCCCGCGCGGCCAGTTCAGTCGGTCCATCACCTGATCGCAGGCATCGATGCAGGCAGCGCAGCCAATGCACTCGTATTGCAGGCCGTCGCGGATGTCTATGCCGGTCGGACAGACCTGCACGCAGGCCTCGCAGTCGATGCAATCGCCGAGGTTACTGCGAGTTGCCTTGCCGGCCGATCTGAGGTCAGTTGCGGCCACGTCGCCGACGAGTGTTGTGATCGGAATCACTGCGCGGGCCGAACGCGATTCCCGTTTACCCTTGCCGCGCGGCTCGCCGCGGCCCAGGTCATAGGTGACGATCAGCGAATCGCGATCGAGCATGGCGCTCTGGAAGCGCGCATAGGGGCACATGTACTTGCACACCTGCTCGCGTAGATAACCGGCGTTGCCGTAGGTGGCCAGAGCGTAGAACAGGCTCCAGAAAGCTTCCCAGCCACCCAGATCGAAACTCAGGGCGCGCGGAAACAGATCGCGGATCGGGGTGAAGAAACCGACGAAGGTCAGTCCGGTCCACAGCGCAAAACCGATCCAGAGGAACTGCTTGGTCGCCTTCTTGCGCAGCTTGGTCGCCGACCAGGGCGCCTTGTCCAGTTTGATCCGCTCGTTGCGACGGCCTTCGGCGATGCGCTCGAGCCAGATGAAGACTTCGGTCCAGACCGTCTGCGGACAGGCATAGCCACACCACAGCCGGCCTGCCAGCGCGGTGAAGAAAAACAGCGTCAGTGCAGCGATGATCAGCAGCGCGGCGAGCAGGAAGAAATCCTGCGGCCAGAACATCAGCCCGAAGACATAGAATTTTCGTGCCGGCAGGTCGAACAGCACCGCCTGGCGGGCATCCCAGCTCAGCCACGGGAACAGGTAGAACATGCCGAGTAGCCAGAACACCGCGGTATTGCGCAGACGTGTGAAGCGGCCGGAGATCTCGCGCGGGTAGATCTTCGGCGGCTTCACGTACATGCTGGTGCTGCCAGCCGCCTCGAAGCGTTGCTTGGCGGTGTCCTGCGTCATTCGTCCTCGTTCCGGCGCGATGGCGCGGTGCGTGGTGGCGGGGTTTCGAGCAGATAGGCGGTCAGCGAGGCGGCGCTGGCGCAGACCGCCCAGAACATGAAGAAGCCGACCGTGTAGCCCATCTCGCGGCTGATTTCCCAGTCGGGGAAGCTGATCTGGCCCAGTTCGACCGGATCGACCATCGAGAAAAAGGCGGCGTTCGCGGCGGCGGCGGTCAGGAACGAGGGCCAGCCGACTGCACCGATGCGGCGCAGCCAGCGGCCTTCGGCCGGCAAGGAACTACGTTCCGGCGCGCCGCCACTGATCACTGCGCGCCTCCGGTTGATTCCAGCCGGCCCGACTCGACGTGGTTCGGCCTGGACAGGTGCAGCACATAGGCCGTCACCAGCCGCACCCGGTCTTCGCCGAGGATCGGTGTCTGCGCCGGCATCTGACCATTGCGACCGTAGTTGATCGAGTCGGCGATGCTTCGCGGATCACCGCCATAGAGCCAGACGTCGTTGCTCAGATTGGGCGCCCCCAGGATCGGATTGCCCTTGCCTTCCGGACCATGGCAGGCCACGCACAGGGCGGCATAGCGGGTCGCCCCTGCGGCGGCGGCGCGGGCATCGTGCGACAGCCCCGAGAGGGCACGAACATGATTGACGACCTCATTGATGCCGGCTTCACCGAGCGCAGCACCCAGCGGCGGCATCACCGCGACCCGGCCGGCGCCGACGCTGGTCAGGACCTGCTCGCTACTGCCGCCCCAGATCCAGTCGCCATCGGTCAGATCGGGAAAGCCCGGGTTGCCGCGGGCGTCCGAGCCATGGCAAGTGGCGCAGTTGTTGGCGTAGATGTTGCGCCCGATCGCTTGGGCTTCCAGATCACCGGCCAGCTGCTCGACCGGTAGGCCACGGAAGCGCACCAGGATTTCCTGCGCCTTCGCCTCGGCGGCGGCCACATCGCGGGCGTGGTCCTTGTTCTGGGTCCAGCCGAGCACGCCCTCGTAGCGACCGAAGCCGGGGTACAGCACCAGATAGACGATCGAAAAGATGACCGTGCCGACGAACAGCCACAGCCACCAGCGCGGCAGCGGCTTGTTGTACTCGACCAGATCGCCATCCCAGCTGTGGCCGGTGGTGGCGGTGGCGTCCTTGTCCTCCGGCGCCGGCTTGGCCGTGGCGATCAGCAGCCAAAGCACGCCGACCACGTTGCCCACGGCGAGCAGGATGACCAGCCTGCTACCGTTCTATCTGGTCAACAACCTGCTGCTGCTCAACCAATACCCGGATCTGCAGGCAGACCGCCGTGCCGGTCGACGCCATTTCCCGATCCGCTTTGGTCTGACCGTCAGCAGCCGGGTCTACCTCGGATTCGTCCTGGCCGCATTGCTGGCGATCCTCTTCGGCGTCCTGGCGGAGTTGTTTCCACTGCCGGCATTGTTCGCGCTGCTACCGGCCAGCGCCGGACTTTACGCCTGGTTCGGCGCGATCGTTTACGCTGACGAACTGGCCGAGCAACCCCGCTATCTCGCAGCCAACGTCCTCGCCGCAGTGCTCACGCCGTTGGTGCTGGCCGCGGCTATCGTCTACGGCCGCTAGGTGCCGCTAAACTCGGCCACCGCACCCGCACTAGCCGCCCTATGCCATCGACCAAGTCCAAACCGATCGGGGACAACCCGCTGCCCAAGGCCTCGGACCTGCTACGCATCGATGTCCGCAACGCCCGCTTGAGTCCGGCCCAGCGCAGGTTCAACGAGCTCACCCGGCAGATCGACGCGGCCCGCGCGCGGCTCGATTCCTGGCGCAGACATGGCGATCGCATCGAGCTACGCATCGCCAACGAGATGCTGCCATTGGAGAGCCAACTGCGCGAGTCGCAACGCAAACTTGTCCTGCAGATTGACCAGTTGCTCAGCGGCCCACCACTGCGGCCGAGGCTGCGCGCCGATCAGAACGAGGTCCTGGAGGTCATGCTGACCGAACTCTGTGAATGCGTCCTGCAGGCCGAGCCCGATCCGGAGATCGAAGCGCTGCACGATCGCTACGCCGATATCAGTCTGGCCGAACAGCGCGCCGAAGACGAGCTGATCGATCGCGAGATGAACGAGGTCCTGATCAGCCAGATGTACGGGGCCGAGGTGCTGGAAGCTGTCAAGAACGACGACTGCCCCGCGGACGAGATGCTCGAGCGCGCCCATGGCTATGCCCGCAGCCGCGCCGACGCGGCGCCAAAGCCAGACCCTGAGCCAGAGCCTGAGCAAGCGCCTGAGCGGCCGGCAGGTCGCCGCAGCGCACAGGAGCGTCGCAGCGAGGCGCACGCCGAGCGCCAACGGCAAGAGGCTCGCGAGGCGAGCCAGTCAGTGCGCGAGGTCTACCGCCGGCTGGTGCGTCAACTCCATCCCGACCGCGAGACCGATCCGGTCCAGCATGCGCGCAAGACCGAGTTGATGCAGCGCATCAACCGCGCCCACGCCGATGGTGATCTGCTCACGCTGCTGACCTTGCAGATGGAAGTCGAGCAACTCGGTGCCGACGAACTGGCCGAATTACCGGCACAGCGTCTGGCCCATTTCAACCGCGTCCTGACCGAGCAGATGTTGCTGATACGGGACGAAATCCGCGCCTGTACGCGGTCGCTACAGATTCGGCTGGGCGATCCCGATGGTCCACGCCTGACCCGTCCGAAACAGCTCGACGCCTGGCTCGACGAACAACTGGAAGATTTGCGCGCCATGCGGCTGCACAATGAAGACACGCAGCGACGACTGGCCGACAGCAAGTTGCGGCGCGCATGCCTGAACGAACTGTGCCGCGCCCGAGAGATGTATCAGCGCATGCTGGATGAAGAAGAGCGTGAGATTGACGCATTGTTCGAGCAACTGGCCGGCGACTACGACGACATGGACTTCGATCTCGCTGACTTTGATGCCGACCCCTTCAACCTGGACCCCTTCGCCAGTAATCCCTTCGGCCCCGCGCCCGAGCGCGGCCGCAGCGGTCCCAACCGTCCACGATCGGCATCCAAATCCAAACGCAAGAAGCGAAAGAAGAAGTAGCTCGGCTGCCACGGCGTACGCTGCAGTAACCGGCAAGCGCCCAAGCGCCGGCAGCGCATGCCTCTCCAGAGCCCATGACGTAACTCATGGATTCGTAATTTTGAGACGGCTTTACCGCAGACAGAGCGAGTGACGCGACCAATCCGTCCAATGCCATCCAACCCATCGTCATTGCGAGACCCCTTTTTCGGCCCGAAAATGCACACGGGCCATGAACCCTCGTCATCGCGAGAGGGAGCTTGCGACCGCAGCGATCCAGAGATTTTCGCTCCTGGTGTGATTCAGATCTCTGGATTGCCACGGCATGCGCTGCAGTCACCGGCAAGCACCCAAGCGTCGGCTGCGCATGCCTCGCAATGACGAATCAATGGGTTACGTCATGGGTTCATAGAAGGGATCCCGGGGGTCATTGTGTTGATGCCGGTATTGCGGAAATCCAGCATACCTGTCCGGACGATGTACTGACAATGGGGGCCGGGACACACGTGTTTTTCCGAATCGTCTGTGGTGACCACCGGTTTGCAGCGGCGATCGAACAGCTTCCCGGTGGCGCATGGAACCAGTCAAGTACCATGAAATTCCAACACCAAGTGTTCGATTTTCATGGTGGCGGTTCGCCGCAAGGCGGTCGTTGCCGGCGGGCACGCAAAGCCCGCGGTACCCTCCAAGCTCCCATTGCCATCGGGCCCTTCGTAACCCAAAGGAGAAACCTTGAAGCTCATCCTCAGCCGCAAGGGTTTCGACTCGGCCAACGGTCAAAAGCCCAGTCCGATCTTCCCGGACGGAACAATGTTCTCGCTGCCGATTCCATCGCAGCAAGACCCGGTGAAGCTGAAGGATCTGCGGCACGACGCCTTCGACGTTGCGGCGCATGTAAGCGAGCTCACGCGCGGACGCCTTGGCGCCGAGAACTGCGTCCACCTCGACCCGGACATCTACTCGACGATCCTTCCGCGACGGCCGGGATGGGTTCCGGCGCTGGGGCAGTCGGGCGCTGCGCAGTCCCACCTTGCCGCGCAAGGCGTGGGCCCAGGCGACCTGTTCCTGTTCTACGGCTGGTTTCGCGACACGGAACTCACCGACAAGCAATCTGGATCTCGCGGCGACCGCCACGTGATCTTCGGCTGGCTGCAGATCGGCAGTGTCTGGAACATCAATACCGATCGCGACCGACTGCTCGCCGCCCATCCCGGCGTCGCCGATCATCCGCACCTGGCAGCACTTCCCAAGTACCAGGACAAGCGCAACAACTTTCTCTACGTCGCGGCTACCGAGTTGCGTATCCCGGGCGTGGCAGAGACGGGATTGCCAGGCGGCGGGGCCTTTGCGCAGATCAGCGCCGCTCGCACACTGACCGCAGCAAGCCTCAGCCGCCGCTACTGGCAGCTGCCACGATGGTTCGTGAGTGAGGGCAGGCCAAGCTTGAGCTACCACGGCAATCCCTCTCTCTGGACTGACCACGGCGATTCACTGCTGCTCAAATCAGCAGCCATTGGCCAGGAGTTCGTCACGGAACTCCCGGAGGGGCCGGAGCCCGGAAGCTGGTTGCGCAGCATCTTCGGGATTTCCGGATCGACGCAGACCTCGATGTCCGACACCCGCATCTATCGCTACATCGTACGCACCGACCGCGGCACAGCGCCCAATCCCTTCGACGGTTACTGCACCCTGGCCATCTGCAAGCCCAAGATCCGCAAAACGGCGCGCGTCGGCGACTGGGTCGTCGGCTTTCGTTCCCGGCGCCGGGGAGAAGTGCTGTATGCGATGCAGGTCGCCGAATCCCTGAGCTTCGTCGAGTACTGGAACGATCCACGCTTTCGCAATCGCCGACCCGATCGACGCAAGGTGCCCACCGACAACATCTACCGTCCTGCTTCCTCATCGGATCCAGACGCCGAGACGTACGACTGGGTCCCGAACTCGGTCCATTCAGCGACCCAGGCCCGGCGCGACTTGAGCGGCAAGCGCGTAGTGGTGGCGACGAAATTCTGGTACTTCGGTGATCAAAGCCAGCCGATCCCTCCGGAGTTGCTGCATCTGGCGCCAGTGACCCAGGGGCATGTCGTGAACCTTCACGGCCAGCCCGATGATTTGACCAGATTGACGAACTGGCTAGCCAGCTACCCGCAAGGCGTGCAGGGCGAGCCGGTCGACTGGTCGGGGGCGCCGCTGACTGGTCCGCGCCGAGAGGCGCCTTGCTAGGCCGATCGACTAAGTCTTCGCACATGTTCCCGTTGAACAGCGCCTCAACCTCCGCTACCGTCACAATTGTGTTGGATCATGGAAGGAGAATGGGCGTGCCTACCCAAAGCGCATTCCAAAACAGTGGGCTCCGACTGCTCATCCATTTGGGGTATTGGACTTCAGTAAAGGGTTGCGGATGATGCGCTTTTTCATGACTCTTTGCATAGTGGCGGTAGCGGAGGTTTATGGCGCGGAGCCAACCTGCACACCTCAGATTATTGACTATGAGGTGAGGATACTTGCAGAAGGGTCTTTACATGGAGTGGAACATGAATCGCAGCTGATTGTCTTCGGCGAATTGTACGCAGGTAGTGAGATGGTCGCGAAATCACACTATCCAAGATCAACCAACCGTATAGTTTCGAAAGAGGGGTTTGCCGTTCTGATGTCATTCGAGTGGTCGCCGCACCCGTGCCACACAGATACTAAGGGTCGCCTCACTGCGAGAATTTTCGTTGGAGATGAGAAGCGCAAATGTATGCTGAAAGAAGTCGAAATAGGGTCGGCTGGAACGAGAGTGGCGTTAGGCAGCATTGATATTCGCCAAACAGAATGTTCGGACATGACGCGAGATTGCCGAATTGGTGTAGGAGACGCGGATGTACGGATATATGTACAGGGTCGGTCGAACTCTGTAGATTCGCAAATGCCAGTAACGCTTGGTGGAGTGGCATGCAGGAATGGGCGCGTCTTGACAAATGCAATTTTTCCAAACGGCTCCAATGTTGTTAATGTGCACGGTGAGTACGGACTACTCATGGCCTATCAATGGTCATCAAATCTTTGCGCTGATCCCGGGGAGAAAGATATGTCTTTTGTCGTCTTCTATGAACGGGAAGGCCATAGATGTCTTCTGAAGGAAGTCGAACACTTCGGTGCTACTTACCTTCTTGACGTCGGCGACCTGGACTTCTCTTCGGCAGATTGCCTCGCTTTGGCTGAGGATCCGTGCGATCCAAGGTGATCCGATTGGGTTCCAAACCCCGAGCAATGCCGGGAAATGTCGATTTTCCGGAGCTTGTAGACCGATCCAGTCAAAACACCGCCTGCGCCGCCCGCCAGGTCAGCCCGAACAGCGGCAGCGTCGACAGCGCGAACAGCGCAAAGCGCACCGTGATCACATTGAACAACGCCTGCCACAAGCTGTGCACCACGCGCAGGCCCACGAATGCCCAGGCCAGTCCGACGCTCAGCGCGCTGTTGTCGCCAACTACGGCCAGCACCAGCGCGACCGCATAGAACGCGGTGGGGATCTCCATCAGATGGTTGTAGTTGTCGGCCTTCCAGCGCACCTTCGGCGGCAGCTGGTTCATCTGCTCGCCACGCGGTGCATCGGGGTTCAGCCGCATCCGCGCGTTGAGTATGGCGGGGATGCGGGTGGCGTACATCCACAGCCACATCAGCAGCGTCCATGCGACCAGCGCGACCACAGGCGCCAGCATCGGGTTGGGGGTCGTCATCGTCAGATCCTGCGCGGAAGGTGGCGAGATGGTGCCGCAGCCTTGAGGGCAAAGCCAACAGCGACAAGCGCCATGGTCGAGGTGGTTTCGGACGACCTGGCGATCTTGCGGCTCGTCTCAACTCTTGCTCTCGCAGGAGTCCGCCTGCAGGCGAAGCTCTTGCTCTTGCTTGGCTCTTGATCCTGATCTTGATCCTGCTCTTGCTCTTGATCCTGATCTTGATCCTGCTCTTACTCTTGCTCTTGCTCTTGCTCCCGCTCTAGCTCTTGCTCTCGTAGGAGCCTGCCTGCAGGCGAAGCTCTTGCTCTTGCTTGGCTCTTGATCCTGATCTTGATCCTGCTCTTGCTCTTAGCTCTTGCTCTTGCTCCCGCTCTAGCTCTTGCTCTCGTAGGAGCCTGCCTGCAGGCGAAGCTCTTGCTCTTGCTCTTGCTCTTCCGCTTTCGGTCTCGCTCCCGTCTCGGCATGCGCTGCGGTCACCGGCAAGCGCCCGAGCGCCGGCCGCGCATTCCTCGCAAAAACAATCAAGAGTTACGTTATAGGTTCATGGAAAGGCCCGCGCCGCTCGATCTTCAATCGTGGAGGTTCATGGACTGCGGCGCAGCGTCGCCTCGCTCTCCGTCGGACCCGCACGCGGTTCAGGTATCCCGCGTCACGAGCCACCACTTGTCCCGCCGCTCATGCGCGCAGTAGTATCCTTACTTGGTAATACTTTCGCAGGTTGCAATCATGGACGCGCTCTCAGTCACCAGCAAGGGTCAAGTCACCATCCCGAAGCATGTTCGACAAAAGCTCGGCATTCGCACCGGGAGTCGCGTCACTTTCAAAGTCGTCGGCGACCACGCCGAATTGATCGTCGTGGACGCGGCAAGAGAGGTTCAAGGCAGCGGCGCTGGCCTGCTGCGACACAAGCGATCGGCCGTACCCGCCGATTTCAATGTCGCGAGCCTGCTTGCGCCTGTCGAGCGCGTCGGATCGCAATGAACGGCGGCGTTGGCCTCGATACCAATGTGCTCGCCCGCTACTACGTGGAGCCCGCAGCGGATGACGCGGCGGAGCGGCGGCAGTGCGACGCCGCCAGACAGCTCATTGACTCTGGTCAACGGCTGTCTTTATGCAAGACGGTTCTGCTGGAACTGGAGTGGGTCTTGCGCGGCTACTACGGGTACGCACCAGCCGAAATCTTCAAGGCGTTTGCACATCTGCTGTCGCAGTCGCATATCGATGTGGAAGACCGGGCCCGCGTCGAGCACGCCATGAGGAACTACGAGGCGGGTCTGGATTTCGCTGATGCACTGCACCACTCCAGTTACGCCGACTGCCGGCAAATGGCAAGCTTCGACGATCGTGGCTTCGCCCGGCGCTCAAAGAAACTCGGCCTGAGCCCGCCAGTGGTCCTGGTGGCTCGGGAAGATGATTGATGATGGAGGTTCTGGCGGTTTGCAGGGCAGGCATGAGTTAGAGTCCGATCGCCATTTTTACTGAACTCGCGGCGTAACTCTAATTCGTCATCGAGGACCTTCTCCGGCACGGACAGAGCGAGTGACGCGAGAAGCCGGTCCAATGGCAGCCGCCCCATCGTCATTGCGAGATGCCTTTTCCGGCCCGGAAATGCACACGGGCCATGAACCAGCAAGAGCGGTCTCACGCGGAGACGCGGAGGACGCGGAGGAAGAGCAAGATCGAAGCGCGTAGTGCGAACCGCAGTCTTGAGCCGCGTTCACGACGCCTGATGTCAGATTGTTCTCTTGAAAGCTCTCTCCGCGACCTCCGCGTCTCCGCGTGAGAATGGTTCTTCTTCCGAACGCCTTCTTTGACCTGGAAAATGCACATGGGTCATGGTCCCGGCACTTCCGTAAATCAATGGCTTACGATATGGGTTCATGGAGAG
>JBGTIE010000381.1:0-3878 GCA_041745855.1 Lysobacterales bacterium
CTGGCCCGGCTAGAGCGCCTGTATCAGCGGCGCGCGGTGCGTCAGCTCTGCCTGGAGGGCGTGCGGGTGGCCGATCCGGCACGGCTGGATCTGCGCGGCGAATTGCACTGCGGCACCGACGTAAGCCTGGACATCGACGTGATCTTCGAGGGCCGTTGCGAACTGGGCACCGGCGTCAGCATCGGGCCTTTCGTGCGCTTGAAGGACTGCCAGCTGGCCGATGGCACCGTCGTACTTGCGCACTGCGATCTGGAAGGCGTGCGGACCACCGGACCCTGCCGCATCGGCCCGTTTGCACGCTTGCGACCCGGCGCCGAACTCGCCGCAGGCGCCCAGGTCGGCAACTTCGTCGAGCTCAAGAACGCCCGCCTGGGCGCCGGATCAAAGGCCGGCCATCTGGCCTATGTGGGGGATGCCGAGATCGGCGAGCGGGTCAACATCAGCGCCGGCGTGATCACCTGCAACTACGACGGCGCGTACAAGCACCAGACTTTGATCGGCGACGATGCCTTCGTCGGCAGCGACTGCCAGCTGATCGCCCCGGTCACTATCGCCAGCGGCGCCTACATCGCTGCAGGCTCAACCATTACCAAGGACGCCCCAGCCGACGCGCTGACCATCTGCCGCGCCCGCGAGCAACGCACGCTGGATGGTTGGAAGCGGCCGAAGAAGTAGGTTTTCCGATTTGGATGGGCAGGAGCCTTTCAACAAAACGGTAGTAGACCAGCTAGGGCTAAGACCCGTTTGCAGTGTTGGCTACCGCGTTTGGCTTCAATGGACAGCGTTGCCTCACATCGGCGAAACCTTCGATTGGTCCCCAGCAGTCACCTTGGTTGATGGCTGCCCTGCGAGCCGTGCGATCACTCGAATTCGATTCCTGCAGCATTGGGGCGGGTGCGGTACGCAACGTCGTCTGGGCTACCTGCATGGCTACCAAGTCGCTTGGCCCTGTGCCCTGTGCCTTTTGTCCCGGGCCCTCAAGTTCATGCAGATTCAACAAGGCATCACCTCGACCCGCACCCCGTACCCGCCCTCCATGGCACAATCGCGCCGCTGATCCCCGCCTGGCTCTCCGATGCCCCAACCTGCCACCAACCGGCTCCTTTCCGCCGCGCCCACCGGCGAGGGCGAAGCGCAGCTGGAGGCTTCACTACGGCCGCGGCGGCTGGCCGAGTACACCGGTCAGGCGCAGGTGCGTGAACAGCTGGAGATCTACATCGAGGCGGCGCGGCGGCGCTCCGGCGCGCTTGATCATGTGCTGATCTTCGGCCCGCCCGGGCTGGGCAAGACGACGCTGTCGCATGTGATCGCCAACGAGCTGGGCGTGAATCTGCGCCAGACCTCAGGCCCGGTGCTCGAACGGCCGGGCGACCTGGCCGCGCTGCTGACCAATCTGGAGCCGAACGACGTGCTGTTCGTCGACGAGATCCACCGGCTCTCGCCGATCGTCGAGGAAGTGCTCTATCCGGCTCTGGAGGACTACCAGATCGACATCATGATCGGGGAGGGCCCGGCCGCCCGCTCGATCAAGCTCGACTTGCCACCGTTTACGCTGATCGGTGCGACCACCCGCGCCGGCCTGCTGACCTCGCCGCTGCGAGATCGCTTCGGAATCGTCGCCCGGCTCGAGTACTACACCGTCCCGGAGTTGACCTTCATCGTCGGCCGCTCGGCGCAGATTCTCGGCGTGCCGTGCGATCCGAGCGGCGCCGAAGAGATCGCGCGGCGCTCGCGGGGCACCCCGCGTATTGCCAATCGGCTGCTGCGGCGGGCGCGTGACTATGCCGAGATCAAGGCTGACGGACTGATCACACGGGCTGCGGCGGACGCGGCGATGGCGATGCTGCAGGTCGACGAGGCCGGCTTCGACGCGCTCGACCGGCGCTGTCTGGCGTCCCTGATCGAGCACTTCGAGGGTGGTCCGGTGGGTCTGGACAACATGGCTGCGGCGCTGAGCGAAGACAGCGGCACCCTGGAGGACGTCATCGAGCCCTTCCTGATCCAGCAGGGCTTCCTGATGCGCACCGCGCGCGGCCGCGTGGCAACTCGGCGGGCCTATCTGCACCTGGGTCTGAAGCCGCCGCAGCGGCAGGCGCCAGTGGCTGATCTGTTCGACAGTGAGGAGTCCGCTGAACCATGAGTCAGCCGCCGTTCTGCTGGCCTGTGCGTGTCTATTGGGAAGATACGGATGCCGGAGGGGTCGTTTATCATGCGGGTTACGTCTGTTTCTTCGAGCGCGCCCGGACCGAATGGCTGCGTTCCAAGGGCATCGTGCAATCAAGGCTGGCGGCTGAAAACGGTGTCGTTTTCGTGGTCTATGGCATGCAGCTACGTTTTTTGAAACCGGCGCGGCTGGATGATCTGCTGCAGGTCAGCGTGATTCCAGGCAGCGTGCGGCGGGCCAGTCTGGTGATCGACCAGAGCATCCGCGACGGCGACGGGTTGGAACTCTGTCGCGCCGTTGTTGAGGTCGCCTGCGTCCGTGCCGAAGACTTTCGTCCCTGTCCCATTCCCGAAGATCTGCGCAAGGAAATGCACGTTTGAACAACCAACTCGATCTGATCACTTTGCTGCTTGAAGCCAGTTTGCCGGTCAAGCTGGTGATGATCCTGCTGCTGGGCGCCTCGATCTGGTCCTGGTGGATCATCTTTCGCAAGCGCACGCTGCTTTCACGCGCCTCCAGCGCGGCTGAAGCCTTCGAGGACCGCTTCTGGTCCGGCGCTGACCTCGCCCAGCTTTACCGGGAGATCAGTCAGGGGCGGACGCCGGAAGGGCTGGAATGCGTCTTCGAGGCCGGTTTCCGCGAGTTCGCCAAGATGCGCCAGAAGCGCAATGTCGATCCGCGCTCGCTGCTGGAGTCGGCGCAGCGTTCGATGCGGGTGGCGATGACCCGCGAAATCGACCGGATCGAGCAGTCACTCAACACGCTGGCAACAGTCGGTTCGATCTCACCCTATGTCGGTCTGTTCGGCACCGTGTGGGGCATCATGATCGCCTTCCAGGGTCTGGCCAACGTCAAGGAGGCGACCATCGCGATGGTTGCGCCGGGCATTTCCGAGGCGCTGATTGCCACCGCTATGGGATTGTTCGCGGCGATTCCGGCCGTTGTTTTCTACAATCGCTTTTCCAATCAGGTCGAACGGCTGGAAACACGCTACGACACCTTTCAGGAAGAGTTCAGCAGCATCCTGCAAAGACAGGTCCATGCTGACGACGGCATTCGCTAGGCGCGCTGAAAGGATTCTGACCCCATGACCCGTCATCGCAAACGGCGCAAGCCGGTGTCCGACATCAACGTCGTGCCGTACATCGACGTGATGCTGGTGCTGCTGATCATATTCATGGTCACCGCGCCGCTATTGAATCTGGGCGTGGACGTGGAGCTGCCGCAGGCCTCGACCGAACCGCTGCAACGCGACGAAGAGCCGGTAGTGGTCAGTGTCGACCGTGCCGGCAACTATTTCCTGTCGGTCGG
Organism: Lysobacterales bacterium; assembly: GCA_041745855.1. Classification (GTDB taxonomy): domain Bacteria; phylum Pseudomonadota; class Gammaproteobacteria; order Xanthomonadales; family SZUA-5; genus JAWLAT01. Next base: position 3,476 of record JBGTIE010000381.1, read on the forward strand.
CGGCGAGCACGAACAGCTCGAGGGCGAGGCGCTGAAGGAGAAGGTGGGCGCTTTCGTGCGCAATAACCCGAAGCTCGCCGTGCTGGTCGGCGGCGACCGCAACGTCGAATACGGCAAGGTCTTCGAGTTAATGGCGCTACTGCAACAGGCAGGCGCACCGAAGGTGGGCCTGATGGCCGATCCGCCGCCGCCGCCGGGAGCCGCACGCTGATGGAACGCGGTGGCGACAAGGCCTGGTCGCTGCTGCTGGCGATCGGTGTTCATCTGATCGCTGCTGCATTGATGTTGCTCGGCCTGCAGTTCAACAAGCCGGTCGAGCTCGGCGGTGCCGCCCCGCTGCAGGCAGTGATGGTTGATCTGTCCAACCTGCAAAGCCTGCCCAGGCCCGCGCCGGTGCCCCCGC
>JBGTIE010000382.1:0-22428 GCA_041745855.1 Lysobacterales bacterium
CGCCCGCCCCCAGTGACGGGTACAGCGACCGGGTGGCCTGGTCGGTGAAATCGAGCTGGCGCAGACGATGATCGATATGCGCGCCGCCCACACCGCGGGTCAGCGCCTGCAGCAGCAGATACTCCTCGCAGCTGGCGCCGCCGCCAGCGAGCACGCCCAGATGTTCGCCGGCCTGTTCGGTGCGCAGCGTCTCGAGAATCTCGCTGACCACGCCCAGTGCGGTATCCCAGTCGCAGGGCTTGAGCTCGTCGCCCTGGCGCAGCAGCGGGGTCGTCAGCCGATCGGCGTGGGTCAGGGCAGGGTGGCTGTAGCGATCGCGGTCAGACGCCCAGACCTCGTTGACGCCCTCGTTTTCGCGCGGCACCACCCGTAGCACTTCGCCGCGGCGCAGATGCAGCCACAGATTGCCACCAAGCGAATCGTGGCCACCGATGGCCTGGCGGGCGATCAGCTCCCAGGGACGTGCGCGGAAACGGAAGACCTTGTTGGTCAGCGCGCCGACCGGGCAGACGTCGATGATATTGCCGGACACTTCACTGGCCAGCGAGCGGCCAATATAAGTGCTGATCTCCAGGTGTTCTCCGCGCCCCATGCCGCCCAGCTCGGTAGTGCCAGCGACTTCGTGCAGGAAGCGCACGCAGCGGGTGCAGTGGATGCAGCGGGTCATGTCGGTGGAAATCAGCGGACCGAGATTCTCGTCGGCCACGACCCGTTTGCGCTCGGAGAAACGCGACACCGAGCGGCCATAGCCCATCGCCAGGTCCTGCAACTCGCACTCGCCGCCCTGGTCGCAGATCGGGCAGTCGAGCGGATGATTGATCAGCAGGAACTCCATCACATTGCGCTGCGCATCGAGCGCGCGCTTGCTCTGGGTATAGACCTTCATGCCTTCCATGATCGGGGTGGCGCAGGCCGGCATCGGCTTGGGCGCCTTCTCGACGTCGACCAGGCACATCCTGCAGTTGGCTGCGATCGAGAGCTTCTTGTGATAGCAAAAGCGCGGGATCTGGATGCCGGCGGCGTCCGCGACCTCGATCAGCATCGCGCCCTTGGCGCCGCTCAGCGCCTGACCGTCGATCTCGACATTGACCAGGTCTGGTGCCTGACCGTCCTTTGGCTGCGCACTCATGCGGCCTTCCCCAACTGCTCTTCGACCAGCGAACGCCGGTGCGTGATGTAGTACTCGAATTCGGCCCAGTAGTGCCGCAGCATGCCCTGCACCGGCCAGGCGGCGGCCTCGCCGAAGGCGCAGATGGTGTGACCCTCGATCTGTCCGGCGGCGGCCTTGAGTAGACCCAGGTCTTCCATCCGCGCGTGGCCGTCGACGATCCGGCACAGCAGCCGGTACATCCAGCCGGTCCCTTCGCGGCAGGGTGTGCACTGGCCACAGGATTCGGCGTAGTAGAACTGCGAGATTCGCCGCAGTGCCTTGACCATGCAGGTACTGTCGTCCATCACGATGACCGCGCCCGAGCCCAGGCCGGAGCCGGCCTTCTGCAGCGCGTCGAAATCCATCGTCACATCCATCATCGTCGCCGCCGGCAATACCGGCATCGACGAGCCGCCCGGAATCACCGCCTTGAGCTGGCGACCCTTCCAGATGCCGCCGGCGAGCGCCAGCAGATCCTTGAACGGTATCCCCAGCGGGCACTCGTAGTTGCCTGGACGCTCGACGTGGCCGGACACCGAGAAGCACTTCGGGCCACCGTTGTTGGGCTTGCCGATGGCCAGAAACCATTCCGGACCGTTGCGAATGATCGCCGGCACCGACGCGAAGCTCTCGGTGTTGTTGATCGTGGTCGGCTTGCCGTACAGGCCGAAGTTGGCCGGGAACGGTGGCTTGAAGCGCGGCTGGCCCTTCTTGCCTTCGAGCGACTCCATCAGCGCGGTTTCCTCACCGCAGATGTAGGCGCCGGCGCCGAGCACCGCATACAGGTCGAAATCGAAACCGCTGCCGAGGATGTTCTTGCCCAGCCAGCCATTGTCGTAGGCTTCGCGGATCGCCGCTTCCATGTGCTCGAAGGGCTCGCACATGAACTCGCCGCGCAGGTAGTTGTAGCCGACGGTGGCGTTCATCGCGTAGCCGCCGATGATCATCCCCTCGATCACCGAGTGCGGGTTGTAGCGCAGGATGTCGCGGTCGTGGCAGGTGCCGGGCTCGGACTCGTCCGAATTGCACAGCAGGTATTTCTGGCCCGGCGCGTTGCGCGGCATGAAGCTCCATTTCAGCCCGGTCGGAAAGCCGGCACCGCCGCGGCCACGAAGGGCCGAAGCCTTGAGCTGGTCGATCACGCTCTCGCGCGTGAGCGGCTCGCTCAGGATCTTGCGCAGGGCTTGATAGCCGCCCGATTTGAGGTAGCTGTCGTAACTCCAGGGTTGGTCGAAGTGCAAAGTCGTGAAGACGACATTGTGTGCTTCGGGTACCGGTCCCACAGCCATACTCAAGACCCCGTCAATCCAGCGAATCGAGGATCTGGTCCACCTTTGCGGTGTCCAGATCCTCATGATAGTGACCATCGACCAGCATCATCGGCGCGTGTACGCAGCCAGCCAGGCATTCTTCCTCGGCAACCAGATGAATGCGCCCGTCCGGCGTCGATTCCCCCCGCTGTACGCCAAGCTTTTGCTCCACATGCTCGACCAGTTCCTCGGCGCCGCGCAGCCAGCAGGAAATGTTGGTGCAGATCGACACCTTGTGACGGCCGCAGGGCCCGATGTGGAACATCGAATAGAAGGTCGCGACTTCATAGGCCCAGGTGTGCGGCAGGCCCAGATAATTCGCCACCGCGGTGATCAGGCGGTCGTCCAGATGGCCCTGATTCTGCGCCTGCGCGATGCGCAACCCGGCCAGCAGCGCCGAGCGCTTGCGGTCGGGCGGGAATTTGGTCAGCCAATGATCGATCTGGGCACGCGAGTCCTCGCTCAGGATCTCGCTGGGGTCGAGTCCACGAACCTTGTCGAAATCCTGCGTGTTGCGCTTGGCGACGGCATGCGTGCTCATCGGTCGATCTCTCCGAAGACGATGTCCAGGGTACCGATGACTGCCACCACGTCCGGCAGCATGTGGCCGCGTACCATCTCGTCCATCGCCGACAGGTGGGCGAAACCGGGCGCGCGCAGCTTGACCCGGAAGGGCTTGTTGGCGCCGTCGGAGATCAGGTAGGCGCCAAACTCGCCCTTCGGTGCCTCAACCGGGAAATAGACCTCACCGGCTGGTGCGCAATAGCCTTCGGTGAACAGCTTGAAGTGGTGGATGAGGGCTTCCATGTCGTCCTTCATCTCTACCCGCGACGGCGGCGCGACCTTGAAGTTGCGCGCCATCACCGGGCCGGGATTGGCGCGCAGCCAGTCCACACACTGCTTGATGATCCGGTTCGACTGGCGCATTTCCTCGACCCGCACCAGATAGCGGTCGTAGCAATCGCCCTGGCTGCCGACCGGGATGTCGAAATCCATCTCCGCATAGGCGGCATAGGGCTGCTTCTTGCGCAGATCCCAGGCGATGCCAGAGCCCCGCAGCATCGGGCCGGACATGCCCATCCGCAGCGCCAGTTCCGGACTGACCACGCCGATCCCGACGGTGCGCTGCTTCCAGATCCGGTTGTCGGTGAGCAGGGTCTCGTACTCGTCCACGCGGGTCGGGAAGTCGGCGCAGAAGGCGTCGAGGAAGTCGAGCATCGAGCCCTCGCGCCAGCTGTTGCGGCGGGTCAGGTCCTTGCCCTTGGTCCACGGGCTCTCGCGGTACTGCGGCATCCGCTCGGGCAGGTCCCGGTAGACGCCACCGGGGCGGTAGTAGGTCGCATGCAGACGCGCGCCCGAGACCGCTTCGTAGCAGTCCATCAGTTCCTCACGCTCGCGAAAGGCGTACAGGAACAGCGTCATCGCACCAAGATCCAGACCGTTGGAGCCCAGCCACATCAGGTGGTTCAGGATTCGGGTGATCTCGTCGAACATGGTCCGGATGTACACCGCGCGCAGCGGCACCTCGACCCCGAGCAGCTTCTCGATTGCCCCGACATAGGCGTGCTCGTTGCACATCATCGAAACGTAATCGAGCCGGTCCATGTAGCCGATCGACTGGTTGAAGGGCTTGCTCTCGGCCAGTTTCTCGGTGCCGCGGTGGAGCAGGCCGACGTGCGGATCGGCACGATGGATGACCTCGCCGTCGAGCTCCAGTACCAGCCGCAGCACGCCGTGCGCGGCCGGGTGTTGGGGACCGAAATTCATCGTGTAGTTGCGAATCTCAGCCATTGCTCAACCTGCCTTGCCGGGCATTTCGTTCTGACCCTCGTTCTGGGCCTGCAGATAACGCGAGTCGTCGCGGATCACCCGCGGCACGCCGACCCTGGGCTCGATCGACACCGGCTCGTAGATCACTCGCTGACGCTGCGGGTCGTAGCGCACCTCGACATTGCCGATCAGCGGAAAATCCTTGCGGAAGGGATGACCAACAAAGCCGTAGTCGGTCAGGATCCGCCGCAGATCCGGATGCCCTTCGAACAGGATGCCGAACAGATCAAAGGCTTCGCGTTCGAACCAGTTGGCGGCGCCCCAGACATCGACCAGCGAGGGCACGATCGGCAACTCGTCATCGGGCGCATGCACGCGCAGCCGGACGCGCTGGTTTTGTTCGATCGACAACAAGTGCGAGACCACCGCGAAACGCCGCACGCGCATCAAAGCCTCGGGCCGGTCGGCCCAGCGGAAGCGGCCCGCGCCTTCGCCCTCGACGCCACGGCTGAATCCGCCGGTGCTGACGTCCTCGGTGTCCCATTCATCCTGACCGTAGCTCAGGTAATCGACGCCGCACAGGTCGATCAGCTGCTCGAAATGCAGCGCCGGGTCATCGCGCAGCACGCGCGCAACCTCGATCTGCCGCGAGGCGTCGACCTCGATCGTGGTTTCCGCGAAGGACTCGCTGACGATGGCGCGGTCACCCAGGATGGTGCGCAGCAGCTCGGCCAGCGTGGTGGGCGATTCAGTCATGCTAGCTCGCGATCGTGTTGGTGCGGCGGATCTTCTTCTGCAGCTGCAGAATGCCGTAGATCAGCGCCTCGGCGGTCGGGGGGCAGCCTGGCACGTAAATGTCGACCGGCACGATGCGGTCGCAACCGCGCACCACCGAATAGGAGTAGTGGTAGTAACCGCCGCCGTTGGCGCACGAGCCCATCGAGATCACCCACTTCGGATCGGGCATCTGGTCGTAGACCTTGCGCAGCGCCGGTGCCATCTTGTTGACCAGTGTGCCGGCCACGATCATCACATCGGACTGGCGGGGGCTGGGCCGGAAAATGATGCCGTAACGGTCCAGATCCAGCCGCGCGGCGCCGGCATGCATCATCTCGACCGCGCAGCAGGCCAGGCCAAAGCTCACCGGCCACATCGAACCGGTACGCGCCCAGTTGATCAAAGCGTCGGCCGAGGTGGTGACGAAGCCACGCTCGAGCAGCGGGTTGTCGGCGTCGGGCCGCAGGATGTCATCGACGATCCCGATCGGCTCGGGATTGTGCATGAAGGAGGAGATCACTCCCATTCCAGCGCCCCTTTCTTCCAGACATAGAGGAAAGCCAGTTCCAGCAGCAGCAGGAAGACCATGAAGGACCACATCGCCGCGGCCGGTTGCTCACTGAGGATGATCGCCCACGGGAACAGGAAGGCGATTTCCAGATCGAACAGGATGAAAAGGATCGCCACCAGGTAGTAGCGGACGTCGAATTTCATCCGCGCGTCTTCGAAGGCTTCGAAGCCGCATTCGTAGGGAGAGGCCTTGTCGACGCTGGGACGGCGTGGACCGAGCAGGCTACCGAGGGAGAGCAAGGCGGCGCCAAGAATGGTCGCAGCTGCCAGAAAAACCACAATGGGGAGATATTCGCCGAGCATGCTTGCTGCGCTTTTCGTCCGTGCTTGCGGTGATCGGGATCCCGCCGCAACACGCATCGGGCGCATCGGTGCGGGGCAGAGCATGAAACGATGGTGCCGACGGACAGACTCGAACTGTCACGGCTTGCGCCACTACCACCTCAAGGTAGCGTGTCTACCAATTCCACCACGTCGGCTGATCGTTCTTCGAATCTCCATTATCGCCCGGAAGCGTCGTCTTGAGGCGAGCTTTCCGTGTTCTCCGAGCCGGCCGCATCGGATTCGGCGGGCGCCCCCTCGCTCGCTGGCACGTCCGTGGCCGGGGCCGGAGCTGGAACCTGATCCGTCGGCGTGCCATCCACCGGCGCCGGGACCGATCCATCCGCCGCCGGGACCTCGATCGAAGGCACTTCGTCAGCGCTCATTGCCGGCTCGCCATCGACGACCGACGCCGCGGGCACTTCCCCCATCACGCCCAGATCGGTCACCGTCTCGCGCACTTGACCGCCGCGCGACACATACACCGCCATGCCCAGGCTCAGCGCGAAGAAGAACACCGCCAGCACCGCCGTGCTCCGGCTGAGAAAGTTGGCCGATCCGCGCGCGCCGAATACCGTTGCCGAGGCACCGGCGCCGAAGCCCGAGCCGGCAGTCGCGCCTGGGCCGCGCTGGAGCAGGATGAACGCGACCATTCCGATGGCCACGAGCAGGTACAGCACGTTGAGCAGGTTGAGCACCATGTACGATTCAATCCTTGGTTGCTGCCTCGGCGATGGCCAGCAAACTGTCGACCTTGAGAGAAGCGCCCCCCACCAGGCCGCCGTCTATATCCGGGCACTGGAACAGGCCCGCCGCCGTGTCGGGCGTTACGCTGCCGCCGTACAGCAAGCGCATCAAGCCGGCGATATTAGCATCCCAGCCAGACAGAATGCTACGGATGTGCGCGTGCACCTCTTGCGCCTGGTCCGGGCTGGCGGTCAGGCCGGTGCCGATCGCCCAGACCGGCTCATAGGCGATCGTCATGCTCCGCAGCTCGCTTCGGATCTGCGCATTGCGCAGCAACCCCAACTGGCGCTCGACCACCGCAAAGGTCCGCCCCGCCTCGCGTTCGGCCCTTGTTTCGCCGATGCACAGATAGGGCTGCAGCCCGTTCTCCAGCGCCCGCAATAGCTTCTGCTCGATCAGCGCATCGTTCTCGCCGTGCAGATTACGCCGTTCCGAATGCCCGACCAGCACCGCATCGGCACCGGCCTCGACCAACAGCCCGGCCGACACCTCACCGGTGAAGGCGCCGCTGGCATGGGCCGAAATGTCCTGCGCGCCGAGCGTGAAGGAGCGGCTGTGATCGGCATCCATCAGGCCGAGCAGCGTCAACGGCGGAAACAACGCCAGATCCACGCCCCGATCGTGCAGCGCGAAGTCCTGCAGCGCATCACTCATCTGCCCCGCCAGTCCCCGCGAGCCGTTCATCTTCCAGTTACCCGCCACCAACTTCCGCCGCCTGCCCATGTCCGTTCCCACCCCTGTCAACCCAACCCGCAACGCTACTTGGTTGCGGGCGATAACAGCAAGCAGTTCTAGAGGCAGTTGCAGAAGCAGTTCCAGTGGCCAGTTCCAGAAGAACAGTTCCAGTGGCCAGTTCCAGTTCCTGTGAAGAGCAAGAGCTTGCGTAGGATGTTGGTGAGCTCAGCGAACCGCATCGGCCTTCGGCTCCGTCCTGGGCTTTGTAGAGCCAGCGTGCTGGCGAAGCTCTTGTTCTTGCCGTTGCTCTTGCTCTTGCTTCTGCACCCGCTCCGGCTCTTGCCCTTGCACTTGTCGGAGCCAGCCTGCTGGCGAAGCTCTTGTTCTTGCTCTGCTTTCTGCTCCTTCTGTTGTTCGTGCGGTTCTCGCTCTAGCTCTTGCTAAGGCTCTTGCTTGAAATCCATAAGGAATCGCGACGGAACGACGACGTGCGCAGCGCGTGAGGAAGAGCGCCGGCCGCCTCGCGCTGGCTGTTTCAGCGCGAAAGTCGAGGCTTGGCGGGCGCGAGGAACCGGCCTACGAATGGCGCCAGATTGAAGGTTTGCGCAAGTGTGATCGGACCGCGCAGAGTAATGGACTGGTCGCGCGTGCGTTCGTGAAGTCGATCTTCTTGCGCCAGCCAGGAAGGTGACTTCCAGCACCTGAATTGGCGGGCCGGGGCAGCCATGGTAGACGCCACTGGTCGTAATTCATTTGACGACTCGCATGATGCACGCAGGACACTGAAGGAGAGGGATCATCGAGAGATCTGCCGGTACAACTGTCCGCAGTAAATGGCGGCTCTACTTAACTCTGCTGGTGGTCCTTGTCGCATGCCTCTGGGTCGGCTGGCATGACTTCGAGAGGTCGATTGCCCAAAGCGAAATTCGAGAAGGCATCCGGTCGGCTATACGTGGCGTGGTGCAGATTCTGGTCCAGTTCGTGATTCCGGGCGCAATCGTGGTTTTCTTCGGCAAGGAAGTCTCCGCGAAACTTCGCGGATACAGCGCGTGGTAATGGCGCGCCATTCGTAGGCCGGTTCCTCGCGCCCGCCGATCCTCGATTTTCGCCCTGAACAACAAGCGCGAGGCGGCCGGCGCACTTCCTGCACGGCCCAGCCCATGATACGCATGCGTTGGCTGCCGCACAGACCACCCGCCTTGCCGCTCGTAGCTTCGTGATCTGACTGACCGCCGCCAGGTTCAGGACACCATCAACGGGATCCTGCCTCCGCGCGCTGACGTCGCCCACCGTCAATGACGGCGGTGTGGCAACTCATTGGAGTGCGCGTATTGAACTCGATAGCCAGCCCATGACGAAGTCGGTAGCCGTGTTCGGGGCCGGGATTGCCGGTCTGAGTGCGGCACATGAATTCGCAAAGCTTGGCTACGACGTTTCGGTGTACGAGGCCGACTGCGAGGCCGGTGGATTCTTTCGCAGCGGGCGGTTACCCGGCGATGGGAACATGCCGTCCGAGTATTCCTGGCATGGGATGGGACCCTGGTATCACAACACCTTCGACCTGATGCAGCAGATCCCCTTCGACGAGTCCGGGAGTCTGTACGACAAGGGACTGTCGCGGCCGATCGCGTTTTGCGTAGCGCCGGACAAGAGCAAGGCGGAGTTCTATTCCGGACTGTTGCGTCTGCCCCGGATGTTCCAGTTGGGCCGGTGGGAAGGGGTCCAGTGGGCCTGGCTGCTGATCAAGACCTTTGCGTCCGACTGCCGCTCCCGGGAGCACTACTCCACGCTGAATGCTGCCGAGCAGTGGAAGCCTTTGTTGAGCGAACGGGGCTGGCGCCTTTGGACGGCCACCTTCGGGCCATGGATCGGCTCGGATTGGACCAACGTGTCGCTCCACCAGGCCGGTGAGTTCTTTCGCAAGCAGCTCACGACCAAGCCGACCCACCCACACCGGGCCGATGATGAAGGTCCCGCCTGGACCCACGGGGCGCGCGACGGCTGGCTGTTGTTGCGCGGGCCAAGCAGCGAATGCTGGTTTGACAGGTGGGTGGCGCACCTGAAGCAGCATGGGGTCCGGTTCGTCTGGAGCGAGCCCCTGGCCAGACTCGACTACGACGGTACGGCCATCACGGCAGCACATGTCGAATCCGGCGCCAGCGTAAAGGCCGACGTCTACGTGCTGGCCACGACGCCGTTCGCAGCTGCGAACATCGTGGAGCGGACTCCGTCGCTGGCGTCGCTGGAACAACTGCGGATGTTACGACCGTTGACCCAGAGCGGCCCGCACACGCAGGTCAGTTTTCGAATAGCGTTCTCGGAGAAGATCAATTGGCCGCGCGAGCGTACGGCGGTCGTCGTTGCCGATTCCGAGTTCGACCTGACCTTGTTCGCCCAGGAGCAGGCGTGGCGAACGGACGTGTCGCTTGGCGACGGAGTCAAGTCCGTCTGGACAGGCACCGCATGTGTGGCGACGATGCCGGGGCGGCTGTACGGATTATCGCTCAGCCATTGCACGAAAGAGCAATTCATCGAAGAAATAAGGGCCCAGCTGGGCAGTTGCGACGGATTGGACTTGTTGGTACGCGAGGCGAACGACGGCAGAAGCTGGAAATCCGTTCCAATAATCCGGATTGAAGTCTGGCATGAGTGGCAGTTCTCGCCAGACGGGATCAAGTCCGTCCAGCCCAAGTGGGTGAACACGACCCAAACACAAGCGAATCAGCCGACGCAAGCCACTCCGGTCCCCAATCTGGTGCTGGCCGGAGCGCATACCAGAACCGACGCCGACGTGTGGAGCATTGAAGGCGCCGTGGAGAGCGGCCGGCATGCGGCCCGCGCGATCGAACCCGGGGTCAAGGTGCTCCCGCAATACCTGTCGCCATGGCTGCGGGTCGTACGCGCCTTGGATAATGCATTTTTTGCCATCGGCGCGCCGCATGTACTTGATTTGTCGCTGTACTTCCTGGCTCCGTTGCTGATTGGCGTACTCGTTCTGGTAGCGTGGTGGTATTGATCTCGCCCGGGTGTTTCATGAACCTGCTACTGCGGCCGCCGATCATCACGCCGTGGCGCGGTTTGCTCCCGTTTGTCGGCTCAACGTAGAGCACACTACGCCTTCACCGCCAAACAGTCCGCGAACCGCGCCACGACGCGCCCTCGACGGCCTCGCTACGCACGTTCATGAAACAACTGGGCTAAGGAGAAAAAGATGCATCCGTACCGAAAATTCGTGACCATGATCCTGGTGGCATCTGTTTTGATGTTCTTTCTGATGTATCTCAATACCTATCAATTCAGCCATGCGTGGTTCAGTCAGACACGCATGTTCATGACTTTCATCATGGCCGGCTCAATGACGTTGGTGATGCTCTTTTTCATGCGCGACATGTACAAGGACAAGCGCGCCAACCTGGCAATAGCCATCTGCGGCATCGCCTTGATAGCATCGGGGCTATGGCTGGTGCGCAGTCAGATTACCGTCGGCGAGATTGCGTGGATGAAGGCGATGATCCCTCATCATTCGATTGCGATCCTTGCCAGTGAGCGTGCGAACATCTCGGATCCACGGGTGAGGGAACTCGCGCAGAACATCATCGAGGCACAGCGGCGGGAAATTTCGGAAATGGAAGCTCTCATCGCGGATCTGAACCAGCAAGAGGCGGCAAGCGCGCAGCAGTAGGGTCAACTCCACCAATTGATGCGACGCGACGGATGGCCTCGGTCGACCAGGTCATCCGCGCAAACTGGAGAGCCGCAACCGACCGTGCGAGCATTTGGTCTCGCCGGACACTCGATGCAGCCATGACCTACACGCCCTCTCCACTGGATGGGACGTGCATGGGATTTTCCCGTCGCCCGAGTACAGCTCGGGGTTCCTTGCAGCGCGGCGCGCGTGCAGAATGTGTCCGGCTACGAGTGCGCCCAGGCCGCTGAGCCAGAATCAAGGCGGCAGCGGGCCGCGGAACACCGGGTCGAACAGCTCAAAAATCCAGCGCGGCAAGTCCTCGCCGATATCCTGGGCGACCAGGCGCGGGCCCCAGGCGTCGATCGTTCCATCGGCGCGGGCAATCGCCAGCGGTTCCGAGCGCCACCACACTTGCCGTTCCTGCAGCAGGAAGGGTGCGGTCGAGTAGGGTGCAAGCAGGGTTCCGATCTGGCGGCCATTGCCTTCGTGCAGCGTCCAGCGCCATTGCTGGCCCAGCACCGGGACCTCGACGGCCGCGGCATGCTGGACATGGCGGCGGTTGGCGGAATGAAACTGCGTCGCTGCTATGTCTGGCAGGCGCTCGGACGCGTCCAGATCTATGCGGGGGCGGCGGGCAGGCTTGCCATCCAGCGGCGCGGCCTGCCGCTCGGCCGTATCGAGTTCGATGACGCCGGACAGCTGCACTCGCGCCGCGTCGGTTTCTTCGACCAGCAGGGCGCCGCGCAGCGAGCGCTCGGCGTATTCCCAATGGATCTGCAGGGCATCGTCCTCGATCATAGCCCAGGCCTCGAAACGCCGGCCGGGCTGGGCGTCGATGAAGGCGGCCACACGCTCGGGCATCTGCACCACGTAGCTCGATAATTGCTCACCAGTGAGCGGGTCGAGCGCCAGCAGGCTCATTGTTCCACGGCCCTCGTTGCGCGCCAGCACCAGCAACTCGCCACGCCACAGCGCCAGCGGCAAACCTTCGGCCGGGCCTTGCCAACTCAGGCTGCCATCGGCCAGTTCCAGCGCGCTGACCCGGCCGCGTGGATCGGCGACCCAGGCAAGCTGATCGTCGATTCCGATCAGCACGCCGGGATGGAGCGAGTGGACAGCATTGTCGTCAGCGCTCGCCGGCGCCATCGCGAGCAGCCAGAACAGCAGCGTGTAGATCGGGAATTGAACCTTCCGGGCGAGGCCCTGCAGGCGACGCGGATTCATCGTGACGGTCCTCGGGGCAGGTTTCATGGCAGCGGCGCGCAGGCGCCAGTCTCGAAATCAGTGCAAAAGATGCGGTCGCCGAGCGAACCGCCGGCCAGCCCATCGAGCCGCCAGGCGCCCCGTCCCAGCGTGCCGGCGATCAATGCGTCGCGGCCGGCGTGATAGGCCAGTTCATATACCAGCGCATTGGGCAAGCCGGTACCCAGTCGGGCCCAGACATCGAATTCGGGTCCCTCGGCGTAGTAGATGCCACGGTCGCTGCCCACCAGCAGCAGATCACCGGCGGCGCGCGGCACATGGACCATGCTGCGGAATTCGCCAGGTGTGAGGGCGCCGAGGTTGCCGGTGATTGCCGTGAAAGCCCCGCCGCTGTTGGTCGACAGCCATACCGAGGTCTGGTTCATTGCAAACAACCGGTTCGGCTGCGCCGGATCCACCGCGAGCGCACGGATGTTTCCGCTCCCCAATGTACTGACCTGGTTTACCGGGCCTCCCTCGGTGGTGCGCAGAAACAGCCGGTTGTCCTGTGCCGCATAGACGAAGGCGGCGTTGCCGGGTACGCCGTAGAGCATCGGGTCGCCGGCAAGGGCGTTGACCCGGAGCTCCACGATGCGCGTCACCGTATTGCCCTGGTCCATCGACTCGTAGATACCATTTTCGGCACCGAAGAGCAGGCGCAGGCCGTCGTCGCGGTTCACTGCCAGCGGTGTGTAGAACTGGGACTCCAGTGGCGGGCTGCCTCCGATTGGCGTGCGCGGCGGGAAGCTTTGCGACTGGAAGACATCGGTTGTGTTGTAGCTGCGGCGGCGGAAACTCAACAGGAACTGGAAGCTCGAATAGCGCGAGGAGAGGGTCGGCGAGGAGATGTCGTCAACCGCGGTGTCGCCACCATCGGCCGTGCTGACGCTGGCGAAAATGCTGGAAGCCGCGCTCTGCTGCTGGGTCGTACCAGTGTCCTGGGCGCCGCCGATTACGCGGTCGGCGAGGCCGTCGTAGGCGATGCCGTGGTACTCGGTGATCTGCAGGTTGCCGTTCAGTGACAGCCAGGCGCCATTTGTCTGGCGCGGGCTGGTGCGCTTGTACACACCGCCGTCATCACCTTCGATCAGGTTGCCGGCGGCATCGAAGGCCAACGCCCGCGAGTCGGCATGCGGGGCGGAATTGCTCGCCGCTCCGGAGTGGGTCAGCGAGTTCCAGCGCGAAGCAGGCGGTTGCCCGGCATTCCCGCGGAACAGGCGCCCGGTGAAGTCCGTTGCGCCCAGCGAATTGGGCCAGAACTGGTTACTGCCCGGGACCCCTTCGCCGAAGAAGGGCTGGCGGTCGCCGCCGACATAGACGATGTCAGCGTTGGTCGGATCGGCGGCGATGGATAGATGCAGATCGCCCTGGCCGCCGACATTGATGCCGAATTCCACGCCGTTCTGTTCGGCCGTGATCGGCACGCCAAGCGCGGTCCATCCGCTGACGCCGTCGGCCGACCGGAACACCTCGGACAATCGACCATTGGAAACGACCACAATGAAAACCTGACCGCTCGTACCGACCGCGAAGCGCACGCGCGCGCCCCCGATCAGCGTTGTATCGACGGCGCCATCGGAGACCTTGCTCCAATTGCCACCGGCATTGGTCGAGCGATAGATGCCCCGGGATGCCCCGGAGACCACGGCCGTGTACAGGAAATTGTTGTCGCCCGGATCGCCGACCATGTCGGAGGTATCACCCGCGGGCAGTCCGGTCCCTGCGCTGCCGGAAACCTGGACGAAGGAGCTGCCGGTATTGGTTGAGCGGAAAATGCCGGTATCGGTGGCGGCGATGATGGTAGCGCCGCGCCCTTCGACTGCCCGCACATTGCGGCCGTTCAGCAGCCCACCCCCATTGAGCAACGTCCAGCTGCTACCGCCGTTGGTCGTCCGCAGCAGGCCAGGTTGGGCGGCACCGATTCTGGCGTAGGAGGACAGGCGCCCGAAACCGGCGACGAGGGTCTGATGGCTGACGTCCGACGGGTCAAAACGCAGCGCGCGCACCGATTGGGAACTTGCGCCATCGGTTTGCCGGGTCCAGTTCGGTGATGCCGCGGTCGCGTTGTTGCTGCGCCAGATGCCGCCATTGACTGCGCCGATATAAAGAATGTCCGCGTCAGTCGGATGTGGCGCCACCGCGTTGACCGCACCACTCACCGGCCGGTTGGTGATGCCTTCGACCTGACCGCCGTGCGCCGGCGCGGGGCCGAGGGGAACCCATGTTCCTCCGGGTGTTCCGCCTCCACCCTTGGCAAGTTCGACGGAGCTGAGGTCGATGCCGAGGTGGTCGGCGTTGGAGCCGGTGGTTTCGCCGTCGGTGGTATGCGCCGCGATGGCGCTCGCCCAGCACACGAAAACGAACATCGCGGCACGTAGCGACTGCAGCATGGGCCACCTCTCTGGATCAGGCCGCGCGGGAGTATCACACAGGGTCGGCAAAGTGGTGTGACAGGAAACAGGGCGGGTGGGATTCGACCTGGCGGCGTGCGCGACTCAAACTGATGCAGCGAAGCTGGACGTCGGGGTCGGAATCGGAATCGGAATCGGAATCGAGAGCGGCACGGGTTTGGCGACAACGACTAGCTGTGCCGGGCAGTCATCAAAAACGTCGTCAGGGTGTACCGGCGCTGACCACGCAGGTGCGGCTTGGCTGCAAGGTTTACGAGGAATCGGTGGACACGCCGGGCAAGGATCGATTCCGATACCGATTCCGACCCCGACCCCGAGGTGAGCTCGGTGCCCACACCATCGCATGCTAAAAATCAAACCGATACGCCACCTTCACCAGAAACTGGTCGTCGTCGCGCAGATCGAAGCTGTCGATCAGGGTCTGGCCCAGGTCTCGTTGCTGGTCGTCGATGGCGCCGCCGCCGCGGCTGTAGACGGCGTAGATGTCGCTCAAGTTGCCGAGCTTGTAGCGATAGCGGATCTGGAACCCCAGGTTGCGTAACTGGAAGTCGTCCAGTGCTGCGCTGCTGTCGATCAGCGCACCGTTGGCGGCCAGGCGGCGGGCCTGCAGCGCCTCGGCATCGATCGCGATGGCTTGCAGCTTGACCCGCAGTTCCTGTTTGGCGCCTATGAACCAGTTCAGATTGCTGGAGAGCTCCAGCCGGTCGCTGCGGAAGCTGCCGAATTCGCGCTCGACCTGCCAGAGCAGCCAATCGCTCTGATGCCACAGGAACAGACCCAGATCGACGTCCAGCCGATCACTGACGTGCCAGCGGGGCTGGATGCCGGCGATCCAGCTGTAGCCGTCGACGGCGTTCGGAAAGGCCTCGAACTTCCAATACCAGGCCATCCGACCATTGCCGCTGCGCGGGCGCGAGCCTTCCATGAAGAACTGCGGGCCACCTTTGATCGGCACGCTGCCGTTGCCGCGCGACAGGCGGTCGTCGACGGCAGGCTGCTTCCAGCGGAGCAGAAAGAAGTCGTCGCCGCCGTTGCGCCGCTGCGAGTAGCGATGTGCTGTCACCGAACGCTGCAGCAACTCGCCGCCGGTGTTGTGCCGCTGCTGCAGTTCGAGTTCCCAGGAATGGCTGGCCCAGCGCGACTCGGCCGGCAGCTGATCCTGTCGATAGCCGGTTTCCCATTCCAGATAGCGAAAGTCGTTGCGATTCTGGAAGCCCAGGTCGTTCAACTCGACGCTGTCGTCGCTGTAGAGCAGCAAATACCGCTGACGCCACGGTCCTTGCAGATCCCAGTCGACGATGACGCCGGCCGCATCACCGCTCTGCTCATTGCCGGCGGTAGTCGTTTCGCTGTGCATCCACAACGGTCGGACCAGCCACTGCTCGGTCGGCTGCCAGCGCGCGTCAGCGCTGGTTACGCGCGCCTTGCGATCCAGAAAGGGCCGCTCGACCTGACTGTGCATCAGCCCCAGCCGAAACTTGTCGAAGCTGTGGGTGGCGCGCAGCAGGGCCATGTCGCGGCCGGCATCGCCATCTTCCTGCGCGGCGAAAAGGCCGTAACCGGACTGGCCGAAGCTGCCGGTCGCCTTGACCGCGCCGATGATGTCGGCCGCACCACTGCCGTCATCAAGAGCGGCGCCCACACGACGGGTGTAGAACGGGATGCCGAGCGGATGTTGCAACTCGAAGTAGCTCTGGTTCTCGGTGAAGAAGGGTCGCTTGTCGGTGAAGAAGGTCTCGATCGCGGTGAAGTTCACCACCAACTGATCGCTCTCGACCTGGCCGAAATCGGGGTTGAAGGTAAAGGCGAACTGATGATCGCCGCTGGGCTTCCAGAACAGGTCGGCGCCGGTCTTGAAGGCGCTGCGGTCATTGACCAGGTCAGTGCTGAGCACCGCATAGGGCGTGAGGGCGAGCTGCCGGTCTTGATACTGGTCGATCTCGACCCGGGCAAAATCGCTGACGAAGCGCGGCCGGGTGAAGCTGGCCGCCGGGTAGGCAAAGCGCTCGCCGGTGGCCACGATCACGCGGTCGAAGTAGACCGCCACGGTGCGTCGCTCGGCCTGCGAGTTGCGCATCTGCGCGATCGACCACGGAATCAGCCATTCGGCGACATAGCCGCCGTCGAAGTCGCCCACGGCATGCAGCCACAGCCCGTCCCAGTCACTGTTGAATCTGTTCTCGTTGCTGATCACTTCGTCCATCACGTCGCCGGCGGTCGTGATGGTGAAGTCGTAACCGACCCGGCCATCGGCATCGAAGTCGATCATCACGTTCATCCGATCGACCGCCGCATTGCCGTCGCGCTGAATCCGGGTTCGCGTCTGCGGCACCTCAGGCGGGTGCCAGGCACGAATGGCGAAAGCCAGGCCCGCTGGCGTGGACAGCATGTAGGCTTCCGCACGCCGGTCTGCCGGTGCTTCCTCGCCAGTGAGCGGCTGCACCGACAGGAAGGGGCCAAAACGCTGCGCCCCGGCCCATTCCGCCTCGTCGAAGATACCGTCGATCTCCACCGCCGACGACGATGCTCCGGATGCGAGGAGGAGCATCCACGACGCGACACGATGCGGGTGAAAACGGCGGGTCATTGCGCGCGATCCGGGGCTCGGTAGTGGAGGCGACCCGCGGCCGTGGGGTGGCCCCGGCAGGAGGCGCGCAAGTGTAGGCCAACGGCGTGATGTTTACCCCTGCCGATCGTTGGCTCGGGCTTAGCCCGGATATTTCATAAACCTGCTGATCATCAAGAATGGTCAACTCTGCACGCGCGTTGTCCACTGTGTGCGGTCTCTTTACATGCTTGGCTGCATGCTAGTCGACTGATTGCGACGTGGATTCCGGATGATTCGGTGGTCAACCGTGGCGCTGGTGTGCGTGGGACTGTGCGATGACGGCTACGCCGCTGTCGCGGTGCGGGTTGTCGATGCAGACGGTCCGGTCACTGATGCCGTCGTCAGTCTGCACGGCCCGTCGGTGCCCGCCCCGGCGGTGCCGGCCACCAGCTACAACCTGAGCCAGCGGGACTTGCGCTTCGATCCGCATGTGCTGGTGATTCCGCGCGGTGCCTCGGTGAGCTTCCCCAATCGCGATCGGGTCCGCCATCACGTCTATTCCTTCTCGCCGGCGCGCAACTTCGAAATCAAGCTTTACAGCGGCACGCCGATCGATCCGGTGCGCTTCGACACAGCTGGCACGGTGGAGCTGGGCTGCAACGTGCACGACTGGATGCTCGGCTTCATAGTCGTCTTGGACACGCCCTGGTGGGCCCGCTCGGATCAATCCGGCGAGGCGTCCCTGGCCGACATTCCGCCGGGTGACTACGAACTGCGGGTCTGGCACTCGCGTCTGCCGCCCGGCTCACCGGGATGGCGCCAGCCGCTGACCCTGCCGCTGGCCGCGGATGAACGGATAGAGGTCATGCTGCAACTGCAGCCGGCACCCGATCTGGAGCCGCCGTCGCTGGGTTTTGGGTCGTGACTGCACCGAGCTTCGGCGCCCGACTGACGCTGGCAATCTGTCTGCTGGTCCTGGCGACGCAGGCGCTGAGCTGGTGGGCGGTCGATGCAAAGTTGCGTGAGGCGGCGGTCAGCGAGGCCGAATCGCGGCTGCGCTCGGCGGCAATGGTCGCGCAGCGGGTGATCGAGTTTCGCGGTCAGCGACTGCTGCAGGGCGTCGAGGTGCTCGCGGCCGACTATGGCTTTCGCGCAGCGCTGGCCAGTGGCGATGCCGCCACGATGCGCAGCGCTTTTGCCAACCACCGCCAGCGCATCGGTGCCGATCTGCTGTGGGTACTGGATATCGATGGCGCGCCGGTGCTGGATCAGGAGGAATCCACCCCTGCGCTGATCGAATCGCTGCTGGTCAGGCAGCAGAGCCACCCGCGCGGAAGCCACAAGCGGGCCTGGCGCAACTTGCCGCACCAGTTCGTGATCGCGCCGATCATGGCGCCGCGGCGGATTGGCTGGGTGGTGGCCGGTTTCGAGATCGACCGCGAGCTGGCGCTGGAACTCAAGCAACTGACCGGCAGTGATCTGGCCTTCCGGGTGCCGGTGGACGCACTGGACGATGGCGAGTACACGGCGGCGGAGCCGGGCAGCAGTCTGGCCGCGGCCGATACGGCGGCGCTGATCGATGCGCCGACGAATGGGCAGTCGATGCGACGCTGGCAACTGTCGGGAGGCGCCTTTCTGGCCGCAAGTCAGTCCCTTGACCAGGTGCGCATGGATGTGCTGCTGAACGAGGACGAGTTGTATCGCGAGCTGCGCCGCTTGCGCACGGAGCTGGGCCTGCTGGCCTTGCTGGCGCTTGCCGGCTCGGTGCTGGTCGCGATGTGGCTGGCGCGGACCGTAACCCGGCCGTTGCAGCGGTTGGCGGCGGCGGCGAGCCGGATCGGGCAGGGTGACTATGCGCATGGATTCAGCCTGTCGGGTCGGAATGGGTCATCACGTCAGGATGAAATCGGCGCACTCGCCAACACGCTGGAGGAAATGCGCGGTGGCATCCAGGCACGCGAGGAGACCATCGCCCATCAGGCCTTTCATGATGCGCTGACCGGCCTGCCAAACCGGGCCCGTGCGCTGGAATTCCTGCGCGAGGCGCTGGAAAGAGGTGGCGAGGGCGAGCTGGGGCCGGCGTTGCTGCTGATGGATCTGGATCGCTTCAAGGACATCAATGACACCCTCGGTCACCCGGTCGGAGATGAGGTGCTGGTGCGGGTAGCGACACGGCTGGGCGCGGTCCTGCAAACGGACTTCGAAAGTGCAATCGTGGCCCGTCTGGGCGGCGACGAGTTCCTGATCGTGCTGCCTGCCAGCGACGCGGGACAAGCCGAGCGCCTGGCGGCAAGTCTGCTGGCCAGCCTGGGCGAAGCGCTGGAACTGCCGCAGATGCAGCTGATGCTCGATGCCAGCATCGGTATTGCGGTTGCACCCGTCGATGGCACCACGCCGGCAAGCCTGTTGTCGCGCGCCGACATCGCGCTGTATGACGCCAAGCAGGGTGGCGCGCGCTGGCAGCGTTACCGGCCCGGGCGCGATGCCCAGCAAGGCGAACGGCTGGCGCTGGCGAACGATCTGCGGCTGGCCTTGGCCAGAGACGAGATCAGCCTGCGATTCCAGCCCAAACTGGATTTGCGCAGCGGCCAATGCAGCCATGCCGAGGCCCTGTTGCGGTGGCAGCATCCGCGCCTGGGAAACATTTCGCCGGAACTGTTCATCCCGATCGCCGAGCAGACCGGCCGGATCACCGAGCTCACCCGCTGGGTGCTGCGCCGCAGCCTGGAGCAACTGCGGCAATGGCAGCAGGAGGGCTTCACGCTGGGCGTGGCGGTCAATCTGTCGCCGCATGATCTCTACGACATCGAACTGCCCGGCTTTCTGGCCGAGCTGCTTGAGGAGTTCGGAACGGAGCCAGCGCTATTGGTGCTGGAGATGACCGAAGGGGCGGTGATGCGCGATGCCAATCAGGGCGTGCAGATGCTGCATCGGCTCAAGGCGCTGGGCGTGCGTCTGGCGATCGACGATTTCGGCACTGGCCATTCCTCGTTGGCCTATCTCAAGCGGCTGCCGGTGGACGAGTTGAAGATCGACAAGTCCTTCGTGCTTGCGCTCACCAGCGATGGCGACGACGCGGTGATCGTGCGCAGTACCATCCAGCTGGGGCACAACATGGGCCTGAAGGTCGTCGCCGAAGGCGTCGAAAGCGAACAGGTGCTGGCGCAGCTGCGCAGCTATGGCTGCGACCATGCGCAGGGTTTTCTGATCAGTCGGCCGGTCCATGCCGCGCAGTTGCGCGACTGGTTGCGCCTGCAGCAGCCCGCCCCCGCGCGAAAAGCCCATGCACGCTGAGCGCGGCGGCCGCTTTGGACCGTGCGCTGCGCGCCGATCTGGCCGCTGGCTGCTGGTGCTGTTCTTGAGCGCACTATGGCTATCTGGCTGTGCGACAAGCAGCAGCCAATCATCGACCCTGTTCGAGCAGCTCGGTGGCGAGTCGGGCCTGAACCGGATCGTCGATGACTTTCTTGCTGTTAGTGCCGGTGATCCGCGCATCGCGCCGCACTTCCGCCATACCCATATCCCGCGCTTCCGGAACAAGTTCTACGAGCATCTGTGCGAGCTCAGCGACGGGCCGTGTGTCTACAGCGGTGATCCGATGCTGGAAGTGCATCGTGGCATGCAGATCAATGCCGAAGCCTTCAACGCGGTCGTCGAGGCGATGCAGGTGGCGATGGAGCGCAGCGCCACGCCGCAACGAACCCAGAACCGACTGCTTGCGCGGCTGGCGCCCTTCCATCGCGAGATCATTCACGGCCGTGCTCCCCCGCATGAAACGGCTGCACCGGACTGAGCCGGCGCGGCTTCACTGCTCTGGGGTCAGAGCAGGCTGATCTGACCGGCACCAGTCAGGCCCAGCACACCGACCAGGATCAGGTAAATCGCGACCACATAGTTGAGCAGGCGCGGCTTGACCAGAATCAGGATGCCGGCAATCAGGGCGATGATCGGAACCAGGGTCAACTGAAAATTCATGGGGCATGTCCTTGCAAAAAGGCGCCGCGGAGGTCGCGTGCCGGAGCCGCACTGTACTCCAGGGAAGGCAGCAAGGGATTGCGAGTTCCCCTCGGGGTCGGAATCGATTCCGACGCCGATCCCATGCGCTCTTCCTGGGACCGCGGGCGTCCCGCCCGCAGGCTACGACGTACCACCGTGATGATATTTTGCCGCGCTGCAACGGTCCTTGCCCCACCGAATGCCGCACTTGATCCTGCCCAAAGTATCCTTCCCCGCATTTCCTGGCGGAGTGCGACGATGGCGGTGGTGGCATTCATTGGTCTTGGCGTTATGGGGTTCCCGATGGCAGGTCACCTGGCCGCCAAGGGGCATCAGGTGACGGTCTACAACCGTAGCGCGGCCAAGGCGGCGCAATGGCAGGAGCAACATGGTGGCCGGGTAGCGGCGACGCCTGCGCAGGCGGCCAGCGATGCTGCGATTGTGTTTGCCTGTGTCGGCAACGACGCCGACCTGCGCGCGGTGACGCTGGGAGCGGACGGCGCCTTTGCCGGCATGCAGCCCGGCGCGATCTTCGTTGATCACACGACGGCCTCGGCCGATGTCGCCCGTGAACTGGCGCAAAAAGGTGCCGAACGTGGGCTGGGTTTTGTCGACGCGCCGGTGTCGGGCGGTCAGGCCGGCGCCGAGAATGGTCAGCTGACGGTGATGTGCGGCGGCGACGAGGTGGTCTACGCGCAGGCCGAGCCGGTTATCGCAGCCTATGCGCGCAAACAGCGTCTGCTCGGCCCGGTAGGTGCCGGTCAACTGGCCAAGATGGTCAACCAGATCTGCATCGCCGGCGTGCTGCAGGGGCTGGCCGAAGGGATCAATTTCGCCCAGCGCGCCGGCCTGTCGGTGAGCGAGTTGATCGACGTGATCTCACAGGGTGCCGCCGGTTCCTGGCAGATGAACAACCGCGCCGGGACGATGGCCGAGGACCGGTTCGACTTCGGTTTCGCGGTCGACTGGATGCGCAAGGACCTCGGTATCTGCCTGGCAGAAGCCAACCGCATCGGCGCACGGCTGCCGATGACCGCGCTGGTCGACCAGTTCTACGGCGACATCCAGGACGCCGGCGGCGGCCGCTGGGATACCTCGTCGCTGGTTCGGCGATTGCGCTTGTTCAGGGCTGAGGGTTGAGGGCTGGGTCCGGACAAGGTGGGCCGTCGCGACGCGGCGAAGTGTCGCTGCGCCGCAGTTCGGAGCCTGCGGGCGGGACGCCC
>JBGTIE010000383.1:0-3461 GCA_041745855.1 Lysobacterales bacterium
GGGCGTCCCGCCCGCAGGCAGCGATCCGCCGCAAGCCAGCATCTGGCCGCGCGCAATGGCCTGCCTCGTCCGGGCGTCCCGCCCACGCTGTTGCTCTTATCGGGGTCGGAATCGGATCAGCATCGGAATCGATTCGTTTCAGCGTAACCGTCCTCCCCCTCGCCAACCGTGGTCACGCCGCCCCACCGTTTTCAAGATCGGCACGATCCTGTTGGTACGGCGGTACTCCCGCCGACCTACACGATGGCTGCCCGGAGGTTGTCAAGTCGTTCGCAGCCATAACCAGTTCGTAGCCCTCGATTCCGATTCCGATTCCGACCCCGACTCTCGACTTCACGTTACTGCATCAGCGTTACTGCATCAGTTTGAATCGCATCCCCCAACACACCCCCCCATGGTTCCGCCCGCCCGGCTCGGCTACCATCGGCGGTTGGGGACCAGCGGGTGATAGATGGCGATCAGGCATCCCATCGATATTCCAGGCTACGAGTTGCTGCAGGAGATTGGCTCCGGCGGCATGGCCAACGTCTATCTGGCGGTCCAGAAGTCGCTAGACCGCAAGGTCGCGATCAAGGTTCTGCGTACCAGCGAGCAGGAAGCCGATCCGGAACGCACCGAGAAGCGCTTCCTGCGCGAAGGGCGCACGCTGGCGAAGATCTCGCACAAGAATGTCTGCGGCATCTATGACATCGCCAAGGTCGGCAATCTGGCCTATATCGCGATGGAGTACCTCGAGGGCGGCACGCTGGTCGATCAGCTGCGCGGCGGCATGGCCGCCGGCGAGGCGATCGCGGTCTGTGTCCAGGTCGCCGCTGCGCTGGCCGAGGCGCACGCTCAGGGCATCGTCCATCGTGACTTGAAACCGGCCAACGTGATGATGCGCGGCGGCCGGGTGCCGGTGCTGACCGATTTCGGCATCGCCCGCGAGCTGACCGCCGACCAGACCAAGATCACCGCCGAGAACATGATCGTCGGCACGCCGATCTACATGAGCCCCGAGCAGGTCAGCGGCGGCGAGGTCGACGGTCGCTCGGATTTGTATTCGCTCGGCATCATGTTCTACGAGTTGCTCACCGGCCGGCCGCCGTATCAGGGCGACACCCCGATCGCGGTCTGCATGCAGCACCTGACCGCGCTAATTCCGAAGCTACCGCAGAAGCTGTCCGATCTGGACCCGATCCTCGAGCGCATGCTGGCGAAGAAGCGGGAAGAGCGCTACGACGACATGGCAGCCTTCACCCGCGCATTGCGCGAGGTGTTCCTGCAAAGCGAGACCCTGCGCAGCGTGATCGCCAGCAATCCGGACATGGCCTGGTCCGAGCAGCTGCGTGAGCTGGGCTTTTCCTTCGACACCCTGCGCGATGCGGATCTGCGCGCGGCCCTGAATCGCAAGCAGAAGGGCACGCCGACCCTACCGATGAAACGACCACCCGCCAAAGCCGGTGGCAGCAAGGACAAGCCCGCGGCAAAGGGAACGACCAGCCTGCCGCGCTGGCTGTGGCCGGCGTTGGGGGGGGTCGCCTTGCTGTTGGTGAGCGTCGGTGCCTGGCTGCAGTTTGGCGGCGAGCGGTTGAGTGAGGGCAAGATCGCCGCGCTGACAACGATGGTCAGCCGGTTCGATCAACAGATGGGAGAAGGCAGGCTGGTGCAGCCGGCTCAGGACAGTGCGCTCAATAGCCTGCGCGGCATGTATGAGATCTCGACGCGTCACAACCTGGTGACCAGCCGCGAAGAGGAATTCCGCAAGGCAGTCGTGCGACGCCTGGACGAGCTCATCGCGCAGCAGCAGTTCGGCGAAGGGCGAACGCTGCTGATGGACGCCCAGCCGGCACTCAAGAGTGATGACTACAGCGCCCGGCTGGCACAGCTCGACCAGGCCCAGCAGGCGGCCCAGCGCAATGCTGCGATCGCCGAGCAGATCGACGCGCTGAAGGCCCTGCTAGCTCAGGAACGGCGCGCCTCGGCAGCCGACCTGGCCGGCGAATTGACTACCTTGCGCGAGCTGACCGGCGCCGAGGACCGTCGCTATGTCGAATTGCTCGACAGTGTCGGCAGCCAGCTGAGTCAGCCCTTGCAGGCGGCGGTAGAGGCGCGCGATCTGGAGCGCGCACGGCAGCAGCAGACGCTGATCAGCGCCGCACTGCCGAGCAGCAGTTACGCCCGCGCCGCAGCCGAGCAGGTCCAGCAGTTGCAGGCGGAACTGGAGGTGGCGCAAACCCTGACCGAACTGGAGCGTCTGTTGGGTGGGTCCCGACTGGGTGTTACCGGCTTGAGTGAGGCGCTGGCCGGTCTGGACTCACTGGCGCGAGCGAAGCATCCCCCAGCCCGGATTGCCGGCCTTGAAGACCGCTTGATCGAGCTCGTCACCCGCGAAGCCGCAGACGAACGCAAGTCCGGCAACCTGATGCAGGCTCGTGCCCTGGTCGATCCGCTGCTCGCGCGCCGCCGCGACGCTCCTGCTCTGACCAGCATGTCGTCGCAGATCGAAGCAGACGAGAAAGCCCTGGCTGCCAGGCGCCAGGCTGAAGAGGAGGCTGCACGGGCCGGCCGGCTGGCGCTCGATGCCATGCCCTGGGGAGAGCTGGTCAAGCTGACCGGCAGCGACGGCAAGACCGTAACTCTGCCCGAGCAACGCACCACGCCATTGCTGCTGACGCTGCCGGAGGGCAGTTACACGCTGGCCTTGAAATCACCCGGCGGTGAAACACGGGAGGTTGGCGCCAACGTCAAGCGCGGTCAGCTGAGCGTGGCGAAACTGGAATTCGCCGCGCTTGATCCGGATCTGCTTTTGCGTGAGGCAGGATACCGGTGAGCTGGCGGAACATCCTGTTTGCCTTGACGCTCAGCCTGCTGCCGCAAGTGGCGCTTGCTTATCTGGACGACTACAAAAAGGGCGTGCAGGCCGCTGAACGCGGCGACTGGGCTACGGTCGAGCGGATCATGCAACAGGTGCTGCGGGAAAACCCGAACCCGAGCCACCGGGTGCGCGATTACGGCGTGGTATTTAGCGAGTATGTACCCCACTTCTATCTGGGCCAGGCCGCGCTCAATCGCGGCGACTGCCGTGCCGCGATGGCCGCGTTCAACAACAGTGCGCACCGCAGCGCGATCGCCAGACTAAGTGCCCGCGCAACCGAGCAGGCACGAATGGAGGCTCAGTGCCAGCAGCAATTGGCCCAGGCCGACCCACCCAAGCCGGTCGAGCCGCCGCCCAGACCCGTAGAGCCCCGGCCGGTCGAACCCCGTCCGGTCGAACCCCGACCAGTCGAACCACGGCCGGTCGAACCCCGACCCGAGCCCCGGCCCGAACCGAGACCCGAAGCCACACCGCCGGTCAGCAGCCTGCCGCAGGCCGAGGTCGCCGCGGCACGAGGGAAGCTCGAGGACGGCAAGCGGCGCGCCGCCGACATCGAGAAGATTCTCGCCGCGGCGCCACTGCGTGGCAGCGGCGATGCGCGCGC
>JBGTIE010000384.1:0-2874 GCA_041745855.1 Lysobacterales bacterium
CCGGACCTGCTTGGACTGGGCCTTTCGGAAAAGCCCTACCCGCACCGCTACACGATTCTCGAACAGGCCGAACTGATCGATCTGCTGCTGTCGCAGAGCGGCATCGGGCGCTGGCACATCCTTGCCCACGATCTGGGAGACAGCGTCGCGCAGGAACTGCTGGCACGGCACCAGGAAGGCCGGCTGTCGGTGCAACTGGGCGGTGTGTGTCTGCTCAACGGCGGCATCCTGCCGGAAGCTCATCGACCCTTGCTGGTGCAGCGCCTGCTGGCGTCGCCTATTGGCCCACTGATCGTCCCCCTGCTCGGCCGCGCCGCCTTTGAGCGGAGCATGCGCAAGGCCTGCCGACTGCCCTGGCCCGAGGGCGAACTGAATCACGCCTGGGAGATCCTTTGTCACGAGCAAGGTCGGCGCGTGCTGCCCGCCCTGCTCGCCTACATCGACGAACGGCGCCAGCACCGCCGCCGCTGGCTGCGCGCGATGGGCGAGTGCGACCTGCCGATGCTGCTGATCAACGGCCCGGAAGACCCGGTTTCCGGCCGCCATCAAGCCGAGCGATTCGCTGAACTGCTGCCCGCCGCCGAGGTCCGCAGCCTGCCCGGTGTCGGCCATTACCCGCAACTGGAAGCACCGGGAGAAGTGGTGCAGGCCGCCCTGGCCTTCTACAGCAAGGTCGATCGCAAGGGCAGCCCCGCAGGCAAGCGCCCGTAGCGGAGTAAACCGAGCCGTCAGGACGGTCCGTCTGCAGCGTTCCACGGACCACGGATCTGGTTGCGACCGCGGTGCTTGGCCAGATACAGACGCTGGTCGGCAATACCGTACAACGTTTCCCAGTCAGCCCCATCAACCGGGCACAGAGCAAAGCCGCCACTGATCGTGACGCTCAGCCGCTGTCCTTCGAAATCGAAGCCAAAAGACTGCACCGCGGTACGCAAGCGATCGCCGAGAGCCTGCGCCGAGACCGCGTCAGCGCCGACACTCAGCAGCAGAAACTCCTCGCCACCGACCCGTGCCAACAGGTCTTCGGTCCGCTTGCTGGCAGCCAGCGTGGCGGCGATGCAGCGCAACATGGCATCGCCGGCAAGATGGCCCTGCTCGTCGTTGACGCGCTTGAAGTGATCGATGTCCAGCAGCAACAACCCGAACGGGATCCGCTGGCGCGCGGCTCGGGCGACCTCCTGCTCGAATCGTTCGGCCACCGCCCAGCGATTCGGCAGACCCGTGAGCGCGTCGCGTCTGGCCTGGCCGCGCAACTCCTGTTCCGTATTTCGCACCTCTACCGCCAGCAGCGCGAAGGTTCCGGCCACGGTCACCAACAGGTGCGCAATTGCAAGGGAAGCTGTGGCCAGCGCCAGATTCGAGGGATCGTCCACGGGAATCAGTTTCGTCAGCAGCAACAATCGCACGCTCCACAGTGCTGCGGCTGTGAGGCTCACCAAGGCCAACAGGCGCACCGTCGCCGGCACGTCAATGCGCGAGTGGGCGCGCAGTCGCAAGCCGCCATATACGAACACGACGATCGCCACCAGCGTCGGCGCGACAACATTGATCAACTGCTGGAACTCGCCGACGAAGTTGTTCCAGGCCAGCAGCCCGATAGTTGGCAGCGCCAGCGCCATCGCCCAGCGGGGGTCGAATCGGGTCGCGCTGTGCCAAAGCAGCGCCCGCACCGACACCAGCGGTGCCAGTGTGATCAACGCATTGCCGCAGAAGTACGCCAGGGACGGCGGCAACAACCGTGCCGACAGCACGACCAGGATACCGAAGGTATAGACGAACAGACCCCAGCCCCAGTAGCGCAAGGCCGGCGCCGGCCGCCCCTCGCGAGCCACGGCAAGACAAAGCCCGCCGAGGAGCACGTTCATCAACAGGATCACGATATTGAGCGTATCGTCCCGAATCATCAGACTGCTCTGTAGATGTGCGGAATATCCTTCGAGCGCCTGACCCGGGCAGCTGCAATGCCTAAGGATTTCCTCGGGGTCAGTCGGGTGAGTGTCGCACTTTCCTGCGATATTCACCTGCACTGCTACTATCTCGGAGCTCCCGAGTTCCGCAAGCCGCACGCCATCTTCCGATACCATCATTCTGTATCGGGCGGTCGGATAACGCAGCCAGCTGTCCCTGGGCCCTGGGCCCTGGGCCCTCGCTCTTGTCAGCCCGCGCGACGCGCCGCATCAGGCCGCTGGTAGAGTGGTACACCGCAATGATCGACTCCCACTGTCACCTCGATGCCCCAGAGTTCGACGCCGACCGCGCCGAGGTGCTGGCGCGGGCGCGCGCGGACGGAGTGAGCGTGTTTGTGGTTCCGGCGGTCAGCAAGACCGGCTGGCAGAAGCTGGCGAATCTGGCCCGCGACGAAGCCGATATCCGTCCCGCCTATGGTCTGCATCCGATGTTCCAGGCCGAGCACTTGCCCGCGCATCTGCAGGCGCTGGAGGACTGGCTCGATCAGCATCCGGCAGTTGCCGTCGGCGAGGCGGGACTGGATGGCTACGTTGCCGATCTGGACCCGGAGATCCAGCGGCTGTATTTCGAGGGCCAACTGCGCATCGCCCGCGAGCGCGAGCTGCCGGTGATCCTGCATGCGCGCCGTGCGCACGAAGAAGTGCTGCACGCGGTACGCCGCCATGCCCCGCTGCGAGGAGTGATCCACAGCTTCGCCGGCAGCGCCGAGCAGGCACGACAGTTCATCCGCGCCGGCTTCCTGCTCGGCTTCGGCGGCCCGATCAGCTACCCACGCGCCCGCCGCTTGCGCGCACTGGTGCAGGAACTGCCGATCGATGCGCTGCTGATCGAGACCGACGCGCCGGACCAGCCACTGCATGGTCATCAGGGACAGCGCAATGAGCCAGCCCGACTTGTCGGGGTACT
>JBGTIE010000385.1:0-3950 GCA_041745855.1 Lysobacterales bacterium
AGTTCCCGGACCGGCGCCAGATAGGCCCGCGGCTTCAGCGAGCGGGTGGCGGCGTCCATTGCCCCGCTCTCCCACCATTGATTCAGGCGCTTAAGATACTCTGCAACCTGTTGATCTGAAACATCTTTCATTAGGTTTTTAGATTAAGCACAGTTCTCTGTGCCTAATGCTAGCACGTGTATGCCCCTCTTTGCGCCAGTTCAGGCCCCGGCTTCCACGAGTGCGATCTCGGCCTCGGTCAGGCCATACAGCTCGTAGACCAGTGCATCGATCTGGCGGTCGAGCGCGGCGCATTTGCGCGTCGCGATTTCCCTGGCGTGGCCACTGGCGGCTGTTTCCTGCTGCTTGGCTCTAAGCATCTGCTCCACCAGCTCAACCATACGTTCGTGGCGGGTGCGGTCCTGTGGATCGGCGAAATCGATGCGGCGGATCGCTAGGCGCGAGATGCTGTTCCAGAAGTATTCGTAGATACCGCCACTCTTGAGTTTGCCGATGCTGCGGAAGCGCCAGGTCAATAGCCGCGAGTTGAGTAACCCGAGCAGGTACGGCAGTGATTCCGGCTGATCGCCATCGAATAGAACCGTAGTGTCGGTGAGGCCCAGGTATTCGTCGTCAGCATCCAGCGCGAAGCGGTTGGACTGCGCCAGATACGGGCAGAGCAGGCGCGCGCCCTTACCGTACTGCTCGGCATGCAACGGCCAAGTGTATTGCCACCACTGGCAGTTGCCACGCTGGTAGGCGGCACGTTTACTCAGCGCTGCAGCATGCGCGGAGAGGTGCTCGCGCACGCCAGCGGGCAGCTTGTCGAAATCGTCGGTGTAGTGCGGATACAGCAGGTACTCGCCGCGGTCGTGGATGCGATAGCGCTGAATGTCAGTGTTGGTGGCACGCTTGAAGGCGCCGCCGGGCGGCAGTTGCCACGCACGCAACTCATCTGAGCTGCGCTTGCCGAACACGTCGTTGCAGCCAGTTTGCATGCCTTGACCGATCAGCAGTACCTCGCCAAGCGACACGCCGGCGGCGTCGACCTTGTCGTTTAGCGCCGCAACCTCGGGCGGCTCCAGCGCCCATGGCCCGGCGTCCAGCCTCATCTGCGATACCCGCATCACCGCGAATTGCTCCGGATCGCTCAGCGCCTGTTCCAGCGGCGGCTCCGGAGGCGTTGTTAGTAGGTGCTTGCGCACGTCGATTTCGTCCGGGATACCGCCTACCTCGAACTCAACGATGCAGGTGGTGATGCCCACGCCCTTGAAGATCAGCGTGTTGCGGAAGTCGACGATCTGCCGCAGCGCCGACTTGCCCAACAGGTAGGCGCGCAACTTGTCTGCCTTGAAGGCTTCCAGGAATGCACGCGAGACGATGTAGCCCACGCCCCCGCGCGTGAGTTGCGCCGCCCGTGCGAGGAAGTAGAACAGCACATCGGTCTTGTCGTTGTGGATGTGCGGATAGGCGGTCTTGATCGCCTTGAGTCTGAAATCGCCCTTACCCCAAGTGTCGTCGATGTTGAGGTAAGGTGGATTGCCGACGATGGCATCGAAGCCACCAGCGCGCATGATTGCCGGAAAGGAAACGGCGAAATCCAGCGGGTTGAGAATGCGCTCGTCCTCGGCATCCAGCGTCATTGGATTGGCCACGTCCCACCCGATCAGACTGTTTCCGCAGATGATATTGCTCGACAAGTCCGGCAACAGCTTCTTCAGGCTCGGGTCGCGGCCGTAATCCAGTTGGTACTGGCGCGCACTGGTGGCGCGTTCGTCCTCCAGCAGCTTGAGGAACAGCGACAGCTGCGCCACCTCGACCGCCTGGCGGTCGATGTCCACTCCGTAGATGTTGTTCTGCAGGATCGCGCGACGCTGGGCCAGGGACAGGCGCCACAGGTCGTCGTCTGTGCGCACGCAGCCGTCCCTCTTCGCTCGCTTGTCGTTCTCCGGCCGGTTGTACCACTCGGCATGGTGGCGCAGCAGCTCGTCGTAGACGCCGAGCAGGAAGCTGCCGGAGCCGCAGGCGATGTCGGCAAAACGCAGCCTGGCGACTTCTGCCGGCGATTTGCCCGCAATCAGCCGGCCAACGGTCTGCTGCACGATGTAGCGGACGACGTACTCCGGCGTGTAGTAGACGCCGCCGGCCTTGCGCACTTCCGGCTTTTGCTCGACCACTGCGCGCTTGTCGGTGGCGCGGATGACGCTGCCGAGGAAGCGCTCGTAGATCGAGCCGAGGATGTGGATCGGGATGGCGTCGAAATTGTACGGCGAGTTCTCGGCAGCGAGGCGTTCGCACATGTCGGCGAATACCGCGTCGTCGACCGCGAAGCCGGGATCATCCAGCGGCGCGGCACTCTTGAACACGATGCCGTTGTAGATGTTGTCGAGCCGGCGACTGGCCGCCTGGAAATCGGCCCAGGCGCCGCGCCCCTTGCCAAAATCCGACACGCGGACCTCGGTTTCGATTTGCTTGTCCTCGAGGAAGCGCATGAACACGAGGCGGTCGAGCGTGCGCTGGACCATTTCGGTGAGCGCTTCTGATCCGAGCGTCTGGTCAGCCTTCTTGAAGGCCTTAGCCAGTGCGCCGCGGTATTCCTCCAGTTCGGCGAGAAAGCTGGCATCGACCGCCTGGTAGCCGCCCTTGAACAGGCCGCGCTGCCTGGTCCCGCCCTTCGGCCTGGGCAGCTCGTCGATCCGCCGCTGGTACGAGCCGTCCGCGTGCGCTTCGCGCGAGAACAACCAGTAGAACTCGGCGAACCGCGTGGCGTCGCGGAACTCGGTGTAGCGCCATGATTTCCACGCCCGGTCGAGCGCGCTGTCCGGGTGTGGCCGCAGCCGGCAGTCGAGCACGCGGATCTGCTCGAAGTCGGTCAGCACCGCCAACGGTGTATTGGCGCTATAGCCATAGCGCAGGGTCTGGAAGTGCGCGTCGACGCTACGATTGAGGTCGACGCTGGGCTTCTTGGCCTCGACGAAGGAGCGCACGTCGCGGAAGTTTGGCTTGAGGTAGAAAGCATAGTCGGCGCGCTTCTGCGCGCGTGCTGCATCGCGCACGCCGCGCTCGACCTTGACCTCCTGCTCGTAGGGGTTGTGTTCGCGCTCATGGTCGACGTCCCAGCCCAGCGCCTTGAACAGCGGGTCGATGAAATCCTTGCGGGCCTCGGCTTCCTGGTAGCCAGGCAACAGATAGGTGTCGCGCGCGTAGGTCTCGAAGCGGTCGATCAGCTCGCAGACGCGGACGTGGGCGGTTTCAAATGCAAACTGATCGCTGGCATTGTTCACAGCGGCTGCGCTCCCTCGCTGAGGATGTCCAGGTAGGCACTGTAGGCGAACACCCGGTGGCGGCGCTGGCCGGTGAGTTCATTGAGGATATCCATCTCCTCCAGGGTGCGGATCGCCGCGCGGATGGTGGGCGCGCTCAGTGCGAGGTGCGGTTGCAGTTGCGGGGCGCCCAGCAACACGCGGCGCGTGAACTGGTCGAAGACCAGGCCGACGTTGCCGGCGCGCGCGCCGAGTGCGGCGATGCGGGTACGGTCCCGGGACACCAGCGCGAGAAGCCGCTGCGCGGTATCGACCGCCTGCTGCGCGGTGTACGCGACGCCGTCGAGGAAGAATCCGAGCCAGCCTTCCCAGTCGCCATGCACGCGCACCGCGTTGAGATGATCGTAGTAGTCGGCGCGGCGACGCTTGAAGTACAGGCTGAGATACAGGCTGGGCTCGCGCAGTACGCCTTCGTGGCACAGGATCAGGGCGATCAGCAACCGGCCGAGGCGGCCATTGCCGTCGCTGAAGGGATGAATGGTCTCGAACTGCACGTGCGCCAACGCGGCCTTGATCAGCGGCGATGTGTCGTTGGCCGGCACGTGCAGGAATCGCTCCAGCGCGGCGAGCGCTTCGGCCAGGGCTTCGGGCGGCGGTGGCACGAACTGTGCACGCGCGGGCGTCGCGCCACCGACCCAGACCTGGCCC
>JBGTIE010000386.1:0-6696 GCA_041745855.1 Lysobacterales bacterium
GCGCTGGCCAGCAGCGCGGCCCCTGCCGGCATTTCGCATGACCACCGCGGCCGGCGACAGTGTCGATGCCGGGTGGTTCGACGGTCACTGGAGCCTGCTGTATTTTGGCTACCTGCAATGCCCCGATTTCTGTCCTGCGACGCTGCAGGCGATGGCCGGCCTGCGCCGGACGTTGCTGGAGGCTGGCTCGGCCGACGAGTTGTTCCGCTTCATCTTCGTCACGGTGGATCCAGAGCGCGACAGCCTCGCGCAAATGCAGGCCTACAGTGCCTTTTTCGATCCACAAATCCACTGTCTGCGTGGCGAGGAAGCACAGTTGCGTCGTCTCGCCGATGCCGCCGGCGTGATCTATGTCGAGAACATCGCTGCCAACGGCATACGCAGCATGGACCACAGCACCTCGATCATCCTGGCCGACCCGCAGGCGCGCTTCGTCGCCAGCCTCCCGCCACCGCACGAACCCGTCCTCATGCTCCAGCAACTTCGCGCCCTTACCGCGCTACCAACTCTGGCTTGAGCGCCGCCGAGGACGCGGGCGCCGTCGCGATCTGATCCAGCGGCTTGCCCCGTTGCAGACACAGCAACAGGGCGGCGAGCAGCAGCACCGCGCCGCCCTGGTGCAGCGTAGCGACCAGCACCGGCACGCCAAGCAGGATCGTCGCGATACCGAGCGACAGCTGCAGCAAGGCCGCAACGACGAGCAGATGCAACGCCCGGCGCTGGTCGGGCGTGCCGCGATTACGACGCATCCAGGCCAATGCGAGGATGCAGCCGACCGTCAGCAGGGCCAGGCAGCGGTGGATGAACTGCACGCTGACCGGGTTCTCGAACAGATTGCTCCACAATGGCTGCAGAGCCAGCATGCCGGGTGGAACCCAGTACTCGCCCATGCGCGGAAAGCTGTTGTAGTACATACCGGCACGCAGGCCCGCGACAAAGGCACCGTAGACGATCGTGGCGGTCAGCAGGGCGAGCAACGCCCACAACCAGCGATCGCGCTGCCCACCCCGCTGCCGCGGCCGGATCAGTTCCAGCGCCAGCCACCACATCGAACCGAAGATCAGCAGCGCCAGACTCAGGTGCGCCGCCAATCGGTACGAACTCACTCGCGGTATGTCGACCAGGCCGCTCTGGACCATGTACCAGCCCAGGTAGCCCTGCATCGCGCCAAGGCCCAGCACGATCAACAACGGGCGTCCGAAGCCGGCTGGAATCTGCCGCCGCCAGGCGAACCAGAGCAACGGCAGCGCATACAGCGCACCGAGCACTCGCGCCAGCAGCCGATGCAGATACTCGAACCAGAAGATGCGCTTGAAGTCGGCCAGTGACATGCCATGGTTGACCAGCTGGTATTGCTGACTGTCCTGGTAGCGGGCGAACTCCTGCTGCCAGGCCGCCGCACCCAGCGGCGGCAGCACGCCGCTGACCGGCTTCCAGTCGACGATCGACAGACCGGACTCGGTCAGCCGGGTCGCACCGCCGATCATCACCAACAGCCACAGGGTCAGGCAACACAGGCCCAGCCAGAGTGCCAGCGCGCGCCGATCGCGCTCGCTGGTCGATGTCGGCATGGTCATCGCGGTCATTCCGGATCCTCCGATCCAAAGTCCACTTCGTTCCGTTCCATCTTCGCCGTTTCCGGCGCCGCGGTCACTGCAGGAATGGCACCGCTTCAGCTTCGCTTGACCCAGATCAAGGACAGCAACAGGGCTGCGCGCAGCAAATATAGCGACATTGAAGGGGCGCTTTGTCCCTGCCGCCGAAGGAGTCAGCGCATGAGTCAGGAACACGAGCCACACGACGAGGACGAGCCTGTACCGATGATGCAGAAACTGCTCGACAACCACTTCCTGCTGCTGTTTCTGGGCGTGCTGATACCGATGGTGGTCTACACGCTGTGGGGGGTCATCGACATCCTCACCATTCCGCACGCGAAATGAGCACCGCCCCGATCACCGTGACTGGAGTCCGATCATGAGCGCGATATTGCCGCCGGCAGAACGTCTGTGGTGGAAACACCCGCTGGACCGCGTCGAAGGCACCTGGCTGGCGATTGCCTTTGTCTGGTGCATGATCATGTTCTTCATGATGATTTACTGGCACGCCTACGGCGAGCAGAACCTCTCGACCGAAACCTACAAGACGACCCCGGCGCAATTCGCGGTAAAGGCGCAGGCCATGGTCGACGCCTACACCGTGCGCTTCGAAACGGACATGCAGATTCCGGTGGTCGCGCCGCCGCCGGACACCGACATCTACATGATCGCGCGGCTGTGGTCCTTCTGGCCGATCCTGGAACTGGAGAAGGATCGTTCCTACCGCCTGCACCTGACCTCGATGGATTACAACCACGGCTTCTCGCTGCAACCGGCCAACATCAACATCCAGATCGTTCCCGGCTACGAGCACGTCATAACAATCAAGCCGAACCAGAGCGGCACCTATTCGGTCGTCTGCAACGAATTCTGTGGCAT
Source organism: Lysobacterales bacterium (assembly GCA_041745855.1). GTDB lineage: Bacteria > Pseudomonadota > Gammaproteobacteria > Xanthomonadales > SZUA-5 > JAWLAT01. Next base: position 2,475 of record JBGTIE010000386.1, read on the forward strand.
CGGTCATCACCAGATGATCGGCCGCATCTACATCAAGTGAGGTAGCCATGGCCACGACCTACAGGATCTGCCCCCGCTCCGGTCTCCAGTTCGAGCGTCACGCCGAGCGTCTGATGATTGCCAACGCCGTCGCGGCGGTGGTCTTCCTGCTCCTCGGCGGACTGCTCGCGATTGGCGTGGTGCTCACCCGCTGGCCCGCCGTGCACTGGCTGGAAGCCGACACCTTCTATCAGGTGCTCACCGCCCACGGTATCGACATGCTGATCTTCTGGATCATCTTCTTCGAAATCGCGGTGCTCTATTTCTGCTCCTCCACCCTGCTCCGCGTGCGCCTGGCCACGCCGCGCATCGCCTGGCTCGGTTTTGCGCTGATGCTGATTGGCGCGGTGCTGAACAACATCGCGGTGTATCAGGGTGGCTCCAGCGTGATGATGACCTCCTATGTACCGATGATGGCGGCACCCAACTTCTATCTCGGCCTGATCCTGTTCGCGGTCGGCGCGCTGATCGGGTGTTTCGTTTTCTTCGGCACGCTGGTCATTGCCAAGCGCGATCGGACTTATCAAGGGTCGGTCCCGCTGGTGACTTTCGGCGCTGTCACCGCCGCCATCATCGCCGTTTTCACGATCTGCTCCGGCGCGATCATCCTCGTGCCCACCTGGCTGTTGTCGCTGGGTGTGATCGAATCGGTCGACCCGCTGATCTACCGCACGATCTGGTGGGCGTTCGGCCACTCCTCGCAGCAGATCAATGTCGCCGTGCATATCTCGATCTGGTATGCGGTCGCCGCGATAGCCTTTGGCGCGCGCCCGATGTCCGAGCGCGTCAGCCGCGGCGCCTTCCTGCTGTACATCCTGTTCCTGCAACTGGCCAGTGCCCACCATCTGCTCGCAGACCCGGGCATGAGCACCGCCTGGAAGGTCGTCAACACCAGCTACTTCATGTACTTCGCGGTACTCGCCTCGATGATTCACGGGCTCACGATCCCCGGCGCGATGGAAGTGGCACAGCGGCAGAAGGGCTACAACAACGGTTTGTTCGAGTGGCTGCGCAAGGCGCCCTGGGGCAATCCGGTGTTCTCCGGCGTGTTCCTGTCCATCATCGGCTTCGGCTTCCTGGGTGGAATCTCGGGCGTCATGATGGGCACCGAGCAGCTCAACATGATCATCCACAATACGATCTACGTGCCGGGCCACTTCCATGCCACGGTAGTGATCGGCACCACCCTGTCCTTCATGTCGCTGACCTACTACCTGATCCCGGTACTGTTCCGGCGCGAGATGATTGCCCAGGGCATGGCGCGCTGGCAGCCGTACATCTTCGGCCTGTCAATGTACCTGTTCTGCCTGGTGATGATGGGTGCCGGCACGCTGGGCGTGTCCCGCCGCCACTGGGACATGGCCTTCTCCGGCGCGGCGCTGGGCTATGAGTGGCCCGGGGCGGCCTACCTGCTGATGGGCCTGTGCGGCATCTTCGGGGTCGCCGCGATCATCGGCGGCGCGATGTTTGTCTACATCACCGTCGGCTCGCTGCTGTGGGGTCGCAAACTCGACGCCGGCGCCAGCGACGAGCGCACCGCGCCGTTGCCGCCGACCGCACCGGCGCCGGTAATCCAGTCCTACGGTTCACTCGGCTTCGCCGCCCCCGGCACTTTCGTGCTGGCGATGATCTTCCTGGTCTCCTTTGTCCTCTACTACTTCATCAACTGGAAGTATCTGGGGACCCTGTGGGGCCTGAGTTGAACACTCACCGGCCGCTCAAGGAGGACCGAGCATGAACTTGACCAATGCCAGCGCGTTGTCCTGGCGTAGCAGCAGCCTGGTCCTCCGGGATGTCCTGCAACTGTTCAAGCTGCGCATCGCGACGCTGATTGCTGCCACTGCGGCGGCGGGCTACATGCTCGCCGCCGGCGCGGCCGCCGACGGCTGGCGTCTGTTGCTGCTGGTCGCAGGCACGCTGCTTGCGGCCGCCAGCTCCGGCGCCTTCAACCACTACCATGAGGCAGTCAGCGATCGCCTCATGCAACGTACCGCCGACCGCCCCTTCGCCAGTGGCCGGCTGCAGCGGCATCCGCGCTGGCTGGCGCTGTTCGGATTGCAGCTGGCGATCAGCCTGTGGCTGGTTGCGCATGCTGCCGGACTGGCCAGTGCCGCCTTCGTCTTCCTCGGCGCGTTCTGCTACGGCGTGGTCTATACCGTCTGGCTGAAGCGGCGCAGCGCCTGGAACATCGTCATCGGCGGCCTGTCCGGCAGCTTCGCCCTGCTCGCCGGATCGGCCGTGCAGGGCGGCAACGGACTGGACGGCATGGCATGGTCCTTCGCGCTGATCCTGTGCCTGTGGACGCCACCGCACTTCTGGAGTCTGGCAATCGCCCAACGGGAGGAGTACGAACGCGCCGGGATTCCGATGCTGCCGGTGGTACTGGGCAACGCCCGCGCCGCCCAGGTGGTCTTCCTTAGCACCGTGCTGCTCGCCGCTGCCAGTTTGATGCCGCTGTACTTCGGCGCCGGACTGATCTATGCCATCCCGGCGCTGGCTGTCAGCGCGCTATTCCTGCAGCGCGCGTGGCTGTTGCGGCAACTACCTTCGCGGCATACCGCGATCCGCAGCTTTCTCGCCTCGCTGCTGCATCTGGCCGTACTGCTCTGTGCTGCGGGCCTCGACGCCTGGTGGCGATCGTCGTGAGCACGACGGCCGCCCGGCCCGCTTCCGCCTGCCGTCTACGCCGTCGGAGGACTGAGTAATGACAGCGCCGGCCGTCGGCAGTTATCGCAATTCGCTTCTGGTCGGCCTGCTGTGCGCCCTGCTCGGGTCGAACCTGTGCCTCTCCAACGCACGCGCCGAAGGGGTGCCGTCCCTCGATGCGGCCGCTGCACTGGAGCGCAGCCATGCCGCCATCGGCGGTGGGCCCTTCGAGGCAGTCCTGCTCGACAGTGCCGAGCAACCACGTCAGCTGAGCGAGTTTCGCGGCAAGCCGGTGCTGGTCAGTTTCGTCTACAGCGGCTGCTTCGAGGTCTGCCCTACCAGTTCGCGCGCCCTGGCAAGGGCGGTGGCGGCGATGCGCGAGCGCTTCGGACCGAATCAGTTCAATGTGCTGACGATCGGCTTCAACCAGCCCACCGACTCACCCCAAGCGATGCGCAACTTCGCCGCACGACTGGGCATCCGCGATAGCAATTGGCACTTCCTCAGCCCGCGCAAGCAAGATGTCGCCGCGCTCGAGCAAGCATTCGGCTTCGAACACGTTGCAACACCGATGGGCTTTGACCATACCCTGCAGGTCAGCGTGCTCGATGCCGCCGGCGTGCTGCGTGCACAGGTCTACGGCGACGCCTTCCATGCCGACGCGCTGGGCGAACCCTTGCGACTGCTGATCGGTGGCGACCTGCTGACGCGTCCGCCAGGCAACTGGCGCGACCTGCTCGAGCGCGTCCGCATCCTGTGCTCGGTGTACGACCCCATCACCGGTCGCTACCAGACCGACTACACGCTCTACCTCGAACTCGCCGGCGGCCTCACCTTTATCCTCGCGATGCTCTGGTTCGTGGTCCATGAGCATCGCCTGCGCCGCGCGGCAGCCGCCAAGCCGCGACGGCGCGCCTCCATTGGTGTACTGGAGCCGCCGGGCCGGGGCGCATGAGTGCGGTGCTCACCGGACCAGAGGTGAGCGCCCGGTTTTGGCATCGGCTGGAGGGGAAGCTCGACCTGATCAGCCCGAAGGGCTGCAATCCGCTCGCCCATCTGGGCTCGCTTGCGGTGGTTTCCTTCCTCGTCGCGATCGCCAGCGGGATCTATCTGTTCATCGTCCTCGACACCTCGCTCGCCGGCGCCTGGTCATCAATCAACGGACTTGGCGCGCCGGGCCGGTTGATCCGCAGCCTGCACCGACTGGCCGCGGATGCCTTCGTCGTGCTGACCGCGCTGCATCTGCTGCGCGAGCTGATACTCGGACATTTCCAACGCTACCGTCGGCTGGCCTGGTGGAGCGGTCTGGCGTTGCTGCCGCTGCTGGCCGTCGTCGCGATCGGCGGATTCTGGCTCAACTGGGACCAGCTCGCGCAATACTCCGCCTGGTCCAGTGCCGAGTTGCTGGACTGGTTGCCGCTGGGGCAGAATGCCTTCGTCCGCAGCTTCGCAGCCGGCACCCTGAGCGATCGGTTGTTCTCGCTGCTGGTCTTTATCCACTTGGGCCTGCCCCTGCTGCTGCTGTTCGGGCTGGGCG
>JBGTIE010000387.1:0-4788 GCA_041745855.1 Lysobacterales bacterium
GCTGGACCGCAGTGACCTCAGTCAGGGCATGCGCCTGCTGGGACTGGTCGGCCTGATCGACCCGCCGCGGCCGGAGGCCATCGCGGCGGTAGCCGAGTGCCGCGCCGCCGGTATCGAAGTCAAGATGATCACCGGTGACCACGCCGGCACGGCGCAGGCGATCGCCCGTCAGATTGGCCTGGCACGGCCCGAGCGAGTCGCGGTCGGCAGCCAGATCGATGCGCTGGATGACACGGCACTGATCCGCCTGGCGACGCAGGTCGACGTCTATGCCCGGACCAGTCCGGCACACAAACTGCGGCTGGTCGAGGCTCTGCAGGCGCGCGGACTGACCGTGGCAATGACCGGCGACGGAGTCAACGATGCGCCGGCGCTGAAACGTGCCGATATCGGCATCGCGATGGGTGGCAAGGGCAGCGAGGCAGCCAAGGAAGCGGCCGAACTGGTGCTGACCGACGACAACTTCGCCTCCATCGTCGCGGCCGTGCGCGAAGGGCGTACCGTGTACGACAACCTGAAGAAAGTGATCAGCTGGACGCTGCCAACCAACGCCGGCGAGTCGATGACGATTATCACTGCGCTGCTGCTGGGCATGACGCTCCCGATCACCGCAGTGCAGATCCTGTGGGTTAACCTGATCACCGGGGTATCGCTCGGCATCGCGCTGGCTTTCGAGCCGACCGAGCGCAACGCGATGCGCCGGCCGCCGCGGCCACGTACGCAGGCACTGTTGGAAGCCGGCCTTATCTGGCAAATCGTGCTGGTGTCCTGCCTGATCCTGTTTGCGGTTTTTGGCATCTTCCAGTACGGCATTGGCCAGGGCTACAGCGAAGCGCTGGCGCGCACGCTGGCGGTCAACACGCTGGTCGTGCTGCAGATCTTTTACCTGTTCTACATTCGCAATCTCTACAGCACGTCGCTGAGCTGGAACAACATCCGTGGCACGCCGGTGATCTGGGCCAGCGTGCTGGGCGTGACCGTTGCGCAGTTCGCGATGACCTACCTGCCGCCGCTGCAGAGGGTGTTCGGTACCGCGGCGGTCAGTCTGGCCGACGGCCTGGTGATCATCGCCATCGGGGTTCTTTTCTTCGCGCTGCTGGAAATCGAAAAGCAGCTGCGACTGCGGTTGCGTGGCGAACCGAGCCTGGCCGCTATGAGCACTTGAACGGGCGATCAAGGGACCGGCCATGAGCGTGTCTGCGCCTGTACGCAGCAGCCAGGAGGCGCCCGACGCCGGCCTCCGTGAACGTCAACGGCGGCGCCAGGGGCGGCCCTTCGAGCGGCCTATTGCGTCCCACAACCGGATCGTCTTCGAGCGGCTCGAGCGCTGGCGCGCGGCCCAGACGCTGCCGTTGCTGCTCGACAGCGGCTGCGGCACCGGTCAGAGCAGCCTGCGGCTGGCTGAACGCTCTCCTGAGCATACGGTGCTCGGGCTGGACAAGAGCCTGACTCGGCTGCGCCAGCGCGGCATCGACAGTGACACTGCCGTCGTTGCGAGCGGTCGCGGCTGCTTTGCGCTGGGCGATCTGGTCGATCTATGGCGCCTGATGGTCGCCGCCGGTTGGCGTTTCGAGCGCCATTATCTGCTCTACCCGAATCCTTGGCCAAAGCCAGCCCAACGCACGCGCCGCTGGCCGCTGCATCCTATCTGGCCGACGGTATTGGCCCTGGCGCCGTCCCTGGAGTTGCGCACGAACTGGCGCATTTATGCCGAAGAAGCACTCCGCAGTCTGGATGCACACGGCTGGACCGCCACGCTGGAAGAGCTGTCGCCGCAGCCGGAGCCGATCAGTCCCTTCGAGGCCAAGTACCAGGCTTCTGGGCATGCGTTGTATCGGGTGATGGCAGGGCCGAGGGTTGAGGGCTGAGGGGTCGGAGGAGCAGCTCTCGTAGGCCGTTGTGGCCGATCGGCGGCGGGTTCGGACGCCAGCGTGAGGCTTCATCCGATCGGGCTCAGCGGCTTCTTTGGAGTGCGACGCTCCGCGTCGCTTTGGATGCTCTTGCTCTTGGTCGACCGTCGTGGCCGATCGGCGGCGGGTTCAGGCGCCAGCGGAGGGGGCAATCGATCGAGCTCAGCGGCGCTCTTGCTTGGGGTGGTTCAAGCTGATCGTGGGCAGCCGCTGAGACCCGCGTTGGGGTTGGCCGCATCAATCAAACCGCGCTGCGCGGGTCACAACGGATCTACTTCCCGCGTTCGGGTTGGCGGCATGAATCAAACCGCGCTGCGCGGGTCACAACGGCCTTCTGCCTGCGATCAGCCCTCTACCGCGCCTGCGCGCCGACGCCAGGTGAGCCAGCCGATCAGGGTCATCAGCAGCGCCAGCGCGGGCAGGCCGATGGCCGGAATCGCGGCGGGCAGCATGCCGGTGCCTTCAATTGGGATGGTGATCTGCTCACTGGCGACCTCGATCTCGATCGGCATGCCGCCGGGAGTGATCGTCCAGCCCTTGGTCACCGCCAGCGCGCGCCAGGCGCGTCGATACAGCAAGCGCGCCTCGACCTGGACGTTGCCGTCGAAGCCGGCCGGAATCGCGAAGCGGTACTGACTCTGGTCGGTCTGGCCCGACGGGATGAGGGTGTCGGCGAAGACCCCCTCGGCGTCGATGAACAACACCGGCCGGACCACCGGGCCAGTGCCGTTGATGCGGCCTTGGAGCACCCTGGCAAAGCCCTTGCCGGGCCGGTCGGCCAGATCGCCGGGCTGCACGCCGGGGACATCGTCGCTGCCATAGAAGGGAATCACCGGTCCGGCGGTCTGGGTAAACGTGGCGCCGCCGGCGCTGACCTGGATCAGCAGGATCGCATTACGGATCGAAATCCCGGTCGGGAAGCTGTGGCCGGCGAGGTTCTCGATCGCCGCATTGACGACGATCTCCTGGCCGTCCAAGCTGGCGTCGACATCCAGCAGGATATTGGCGCTCAGCGTTTCCGGCGTGGAACCGACCATCGTATGCGAGTGACGCTGCTCGGCGGGGCGAATCACACTGGAAGTGCTGGCAATAGCCCCCGGCTCGGTCGCCTGCGGCATGTGGCAGTCCTGGCAGGTGCGGAAACCCGGCCCTGGTTGGGCGTAGGGCGAGGCCAGCCATTCCACGTAGGTGTCCTGCCCTGGCGCGCCGGTGGCCGGATTGTTGTATTGATGGCAGGCGGCGCACAGGCGCGGATTCTCAAACAGATCGTTGAAGCTGTTGCGCATCGTTCCGGCCGGCACGTCTGGCAGCGGGCCGAAGATCTGGAACTCGGTCGGATGGTCGGAATTGTCCGGAAATACGTACTGGGTCTTGCCGCCGACGTGATGCAGACCGTTGATGTTGTTGGCATCGACCTCGCCGATCTGGTGACAGGCCAGGCAGCTCACGCCTTCAAGCGCGGCCGGGTCGGTGACCTCGTTGAGCTGGGTGTTGCCCGGATCGAAGACGTCCTGCATCGGCGTGTGGCAGGTCGCGCAGAAGCCGGTCTCGCCCGGGTCATGCAAATCGGTAAACACATAGCCGGCGCTGCCGCCGGGCGTGCCGCTGCCCGAATGCAGGTCCAGCACCCAGGGATTGGTGCCCGCGCCAGCATGCCGCGAAGTCAACCATTGCTCGCGCTGCTCGTCATGACAGATGCCGCACAGCGCCGTGGTTGGAGGGATGTAATTGGTGTTCGGGGCGCTCGGCACCGGCGGCAGCTCGATCACCACATCAAGCTGGCCGTTGACGGCGAAGACCGCGTCGGTCGCCCAGTTCATCGCGCCATCGATGTTGTAGGGGACGGCGGCGGCGACATTGACCGGATCGGTCGGCTCTACCGGCAGCGAGAACTGGCCCATCGCATTGGTGATCACCACCGGTGAGCTCAGGTCAGCCTGCACGCGCACATGCGCTCCGGCGATCGGCGTACCGCTGCCGCTCTCGACCACGGTCCCCGCAATGACCGCCCAGGCGGGTGAGGCTGCCCACAGCAGCAGACAGCACAGATGGCGAAGCTTCATGGCAGATCCAGTTGTCCCCGGAAACGCCGCGAAGAGTAGCAGAGCGGGCCTGCTGTGGTCAGTGAAAGTCCAGCTGGTGCGGCTGGGACTCGCGACTCCGGAAGTGGAGTCGGGAGTCGGGAGTCGGGAGTACGCAACGTGGAGCGGTTCGCCTTCGATGTTGCGTCGATGTTCGTCGCTCACGCCTTGCACTGCGGTTGCCCTGGCTTTCGCTCCTGCTCTTACTCCCAACTCCCGACTCCCAACTCCCGACTTCTCTTCTCAAGACTGGCTTTCGCTCCGGCTCTTGCCTTTACTCCCGACTCCCAACTCCCAACTCTCGTCTTCTACTCAAGACTCGCTTTCGCCCTTGCTCTTACTCCCGACTCCCGACTCCCAACTCCCGACTTCTCTCCTCACTGACCTCAGCCTGCGGAATCGATAGGCCTCCGGATTCCCGCTACTCCTGCCGCCCGTAGATCGCGACATAGCCATCGACATAGATGTTGGCGAAGCCGTTGTATCCGGGCGCGCCTGCGGCCAGTCGTCCGGGCTGCATCGCCAGGCCGACGCCGAAATAGTCGCCCTCGATCGAGTTGCTGGCGGGCACGTAGTCCAGATCGGTGACCACGTCGGTGGGGGTGACACCGGCGCTGCTCAAGGTCCAGGTGGACACTGAACCGATCATCGAGGCAGGTACGTCGGGCGTGCCGACAAAGAACTCGCTGCCGGTCGAAGCCGTGGCCAGAGCTTGTGCAAAGCGGATGGCCCCGCCCGGCAGCGCCAGCTTGTCCAGACACGCCCAGCCGCCCATCTTCAGCCCGGCGCTGGCGGCG
>JBGTIE010000388.1:0-1732 GCA_041745855.1 Lysobacterales bacterium
GCGGCCGGCGTTGTCGGCGCAGGCGATCAGGGCCTGCGGGTCGTTGTCGATGGCGACCGCGCGGCCGGCACCGAGCTTGAGCGCGGCGATCGCCAGGATGCCGCTGCCGGCGCCGAAATCGAGCAGGCTTTCGCCCTGCCAGGGCAGGCTATCGAGCCATTGCAGGCACATCGTGGTAGTCGGATGGGTACCGCTGCCGAAGGCCAGGCCGGGATCGAGTCGCAGCAGTACTGCGTCGGCCTGATCCGGATCCGGGTGGCCGCTGGGTACCACCCACAGTCGCCGGCCATAGCGCATCGGCTTGTAGCCATCCATCCAGGCGCGGGTCCAGTCGCGGTCATCGACCCTGGCGAAGCGCGCGCTGGCCAGCGCCGCGGCCGAAATCCGGCCTTCCAGCGCGATCAGCAGATCGAGCGGTTCGGTGTCGGCCTCATACAGCCCCACCGCGATCACGTGCGGCCACAACGGCCGCGTCCCCGGCGCCGGCTCCAGCACCGGATCGTCATAGGCGTCGAGCAAGGTCACGCTCAGCGCACCACTGGCCTCGAGTTGAGCCTCGACCGCGTCTGCCTCGCTGGATGGGATCTGGAGGTGGAGTTCGAGCCACATCGGTCAGGGCCCAGGGCACAGGGCCCCGGGCCCAGTTGGAACCGCGCGGCTCGCCCGTTCTGGGCCCTGGGCCCTGAGCCCTGGGCCCTCATCCCGGCCCGCCGCGATCAACCTCCCAGCACTCCTCATGGCAACCTCGCGCACCCCGCTCACCCCCGCCCCTTCGAAGCATCCTTCTCTTGCGCCAGCCGGCGTTCCAGGTAGTGGATGTTGGCGCCGCCGACCTGGAACATCTGGTCGACCATGTTGCGTTGCTGCAGCGGGGTGTTGGTCTTGACGCCTTCGACCACCAGTTCGGACAGGGCCACGCGCATGCGCGCGATGGCGGTGGCGCGGTCGGGGCCGTGGGCGATGACCTTGGCGACCATCGCGTCGTAGTTGGGCGGGATGCGGTAGTCGTCGTACAGGTGCGTGTCGACCCGGATGCCGGGGCCGCCGGGGGCGTGGAAGCGTTTGACCAGGCCGGGTGAGGGCATGAAGCTGTCCGGGTCCTCGGCGTTGATGCGGCACTCGATCGCGTGGCCGGTGAAGGTGATCTGTTCTTGCGTGACCCGTAGCGGTTGGCCGTTGGCGACCCGGATCTGCTCGGTCACCAGATCCATGCCGGTGATCATCTCGGTGACCGGATGCTCGACCTGGATGCGCGTGTTCATCTCGATGAAGTAGAACTCGCCGCGCTCGTACAGGAACTCGAAGGTGCCGGCACCGCGATAGCCGATGCGCTTGCAGGCATCGACGCAGACCGCGCCGATGCGCTTGCGCTGCTCGGCGCTGATGCCCGGCGCGGGCGCTTCCTCGATCACCTTCTGGTGGCGGCGCTGCATCGAGCAGTCGCGCTCGCCCAGATGGATCGCATTGCCGTGGCTGTCGGCGAGCACCTGGATCTCGATATGGCGCGGATTTTCGAGGTATTTCTCCAGATAGACCTGGTCGTTGCCGAAGGCGGCGCCCGCCTCGCTGCGGGTCATCGTGACCGCGTTGTGCAGCGCCATCTCGGTATGCACCACCCGCATGCCCTTGCCCCCGCCGCCGCCGGAGGCCTTGACGATGACTGGATAGCCGATCTCGCGAGCGACACGGACGTTCTCGGCCATGTCGTCCCCGAGTGGCCCGCCCGAGCCGG
>JBGTIE010000389.1:0-2094 GCA_041745855.1 Lysobacterales bacterium
CCCGCTACCTGCTGCCCGGACCGCTGGCCGAGGTCGAACAACGGGTGCGCGATCTGCAGATGGAACTGCGGGTGCTTGACACCAGTGAGGCGGTCGAGGCCCTGCGCCGCGGCGCGCTGGACCTGGCGGTGGGATCAACCACGGTCGATCATCCTCCGCAAACCCGCGCGCTGCCGCTGTCACGCTGGCGGCGGGTGGCCTTGCTGTCACGAGCCCACCCGCTCAATGCCGGCGAGGCCGACCGACCGCTCAGTCTGGCCGACCTCGCCTGCTATCCGCTGGTCACCTACGCCAGCGCGCAGCAACCCGGCTCATCGTTCCAGCAAGCCTTCGCCGAGCGCGGTCTGCAACCCAGGATCGTCTTGGCTGCGGCCGACGGCGAGCTGATCAAGACCTACGTCAAGGGCGGCCTGGGCGTCGGTATCCTCGCCCCGGTGGCAGTCGACGGCCCGATCGATCCGGAGCTGATCGTCCGCACCATCGAAGCCGGCCTGCCCGCCTGTGTCACCTGGCTCCTGCTCCCGCCACGCGGCGCAATCTCGCCCGAAGCCGAGGTATTGGTGGCGGCGCTGGGGGTTACTGCGGCGCAGATTGATGGGTTGTAGCTGAGCAGGGCTGAGGGCTGAGGGCTGAGGGGTCAGCAGAGCAGGGCTCAGGGCACAGGGCCCAGGACACAGGGCCCAGAAGAGCCAGGTCCCAGCGCCGTAGGATGTCGGTGAGTTCCGCGAACCGCATCAACAGACCGCGCGCGATCACAAAGAAAATGGAGGCTGCTTGCAGGCGACCGCGGAAGCGGGCTTTGGCTGTTGGTTCGAAGCACGAGGGCCCCGATGGAAGTAGCGCGGTCCCGGCGCGCGTACAGCCATGGTCTTCGCGCCGATCGATTTCGCGCCGGTGGCCGCGTCGCCACCAGTGCGTATGCCAAGCCAGGAGCGTAGAAGCAAAGCGCTGTCAGGCCAGCGCACTCCAAATGTGCGCCGCGCGGCCCCTTTTGGAGTGCGGCGACCTGGCGCCGCTTTGCTCTTGGGTGGTGGGGAAGAGCAAGCGCAAGGGCAAGAGCTTCGCCAGCAGGCTCGCTCTACAAGCGCCAGTGCAATGCGATGCGGTTCGCGGAGCTCACCGACATCCTACGCGCCTCGCCCAGCCGGTTCGGAACCCCGAGCCCGCTCTTCTGGGCCCTGGGTCCTGGGCCCTCAGCCCTCAGCCCTGCTCTCAAGGCCCTCAGCCCTGCTCCATCACGCGGAAACCGCCAAACTCTCCCGGTGATACAACCGCGTCGTCCACACGGCAGCTATCCCGGCCGTCAATAACGTGGCCAGCACCGACATCAGCGGTTGCTGCATCGCGATGGACTCGCCGCGGACGATGTGCTCGATCAGCAGCTGCTGGCTCAGCAGCGGCACGCCGTACATCCACTCCTCGGCCTTGATCGGGTTGATCGCCAGCACGATCGACGGAATCGCCGGGACCAGCACCAGCATCGTGACGTAGGTCTGCGCCTCCCTATAGCTCTTGCTGAAGGCTGCCACGCCGGTCTGCACCGCGGCCGCCAGCAGGGCGAGCGGAGCGGTGATCGCAAGCAGCGCCAGGCCCTCGCGTGGGCCAAGCTTGATCTGCATGCCGATACGCTCGGCCGGTATGAACTGGGCGAAGATCGAAAAGGCGAGGATGCCCAGCGCCAGTGATACGACCGCGAAACCTGCGCTGGCGAAGAACTTGCCGCCCATAAGTGCCGCTCGCGAGACTGGATTGATCAGCAGCGGTTCCAGCGACTGGCGCTCGCGTTCGCCGGCGGTGGTGTCGATGGCCAGGTACATGCCGCCAGTAAATACGGTGAGGATCAGCAGATAGGGCAGCATCGCCAGCACCATCGCCGAGCGGCTCTGCGCGGTCGACAGATCCCGCTGGCGCAGTTCGATCGGCCCGATCAGGCTCGGATCGAGGCCTCGGATCAGCAAGCGCTGGCGCGCGACCAGATCGCCGTAGCCCATCAGCAGCGCCTGCACCCGGCTCACGGTGGCGCGCGCCTTGGTTTGCGACATGTCGTAGATCAGCGTCAACGGCGCCGGCCGGCCCTCGGCCAGCGCCTCGCCG